>JAHZAT010000044.1 GCA_019423795.1 Clostridiales bacterium | reverse complement strand
AAATTAAGATTAAAGCCATTTGAAACAGTTGTAGTCATTGGTGCAGGAACTATGGGATTAATTAACG
Source organism: Clostridiales bacterium (assembly GCA_019423795.1). GTDB lineage: Bacteria > Bacillota > Clostridia > Lachnospirales > Lachnospiraceae > Anaerostipes. The sequence continues at coordinate 16,666 of JAHZAT010000044.1, read as the reverse complement.
CCCAGACAGCGAAAGCTTACGGATGTCGTGTGATCGTATCAGAGATGATCCCTAAGAAGATTGAGACAGCCAAAGCGATGGGATTTGAAATGATAGACTGTAATGAAAGTGATCCTGTAGAAAAGGTAAAAGAGTTAACGGAAGGAATTGGAGCAGATGCTGTGATCGTAGCTGTTGGAGCAACCAGTGCCAACAGTCAGGGACTTGAGATGTTAAAACAAAATGATGGAAGAATGTTATTATTTGCGGCAGGATATCCAGTTCCAGAGTTGAAAGTTGACTCAAATATGTTACACTATAGAAAGATGGAACTGATCGGGACATTCGGGGCAGATCATGAAGACTTCAAAGAAGCTGCCCAAGCATTAAGTACCAAGGTTGTGGATGTGTCTAAATTGGTAGAAGAGAAGAAATTTCCACTAAGCAGACTGCAGGAAGCTTATGAAGAGGCAAGCAAACCTGGAATGTACAGGGTCAGTGTCATGTTAGACGAAGAATAAATGAAACACTAAAAACAGGAGGTAGCCATGAACAATTTTACGTATTCTATTCCAACAAAGATTCATTTTGGAAAAGGACAGATTTCTCATCTTAGTGAACTTTCAGAGAGCGGTAACAAAGTTTTACTATGCTATGGCGGTGGAAGTATCAAAAAAGCAGGAATTTATGACGAAGCAGTCAAGATTTTAAAAGAAGAAGATATGGAAATCTTCGAATTATCAGGAATCGCGCCAAATCCAAAGATTGAATCTGTTAGAGAAGGTGTAAAACTTTGTAAAGAAAACAGCATCGATATGGTACTTGCTATTGGAGGAGGATCTGTCATTGACTGTGCAAAGGTTGTAGCGGCAGGAGCTTGCTATGATGGGGATCCATGGGATCTGGTTATTACACCAAGATGGATCAAGAAAGCATTGCCAATTTACAGTGTCCTGACATTATCAGCCACAGGATCAGAGATGGATAAATTTGCGGTTATCTCCGATATGTCAAAGAATGAAAAATGGGGAACTGCAAGTGATCATATGAAACCAAAGATGTCAATCCTTGATCCGGAATATACCTATTCTGTATCAAAAAAACAGACAGCGGCTGGAACAGCAGATATCATCAGTCATATTTGCGAGAATTACTTTACCAATGTGAAGAATGCAGACGTTCAAGCAAGATTTGCGGAAGGACTGTTAAAGAACTGTTTTAAATATGGTCCTGTTGCTTTAGAAGAACCAGACAATTATGATGCAAGAGCTAATCTGATGTGGACAGCAAGTATGGCAATTAACGGAATGATTCAATATGGAGCTGAAGTCGCATGGTGTGTACATCCAATGGAACATGAATTAAGCGCATTCTATGATATCACACATGGAGAAGGATTAGCGATCTTAACACCTCACTGGATGGAATTTGCATTGAATGATGATACAGCATATAAATTTGCAGACTATGCAAGAAATGTCTGGGATGTTGTAAATGACGATGACATGGCAGCAGCCAAAGAAGGAATTGCATATACGAGAGAGTACTTTAAGAAGATGGGACTTCCACAGACGTTAACAGATGTTGGAATTGATAAAGAATATTTTGACATTATGGCACAGAAAGCGGCCGATGGATGCAAGGGATCTTTTGTACCATTGAGTAAAGAAGATATTGTAAGTATTTACGAAGCAGCTCTATAATAATGTAGAAAGTAAGCAGCATGGCAGCAAAGAAAGCAGTTATGCTGCTTTTTACATAAAAAACAACAAAAATATAAAATAAAATTTTATTAAATATTGCGATGCAAAATAAAATTTTATAGCCGACAAAAAATAAATAAAAAAACACTTTCTTATTGTGTAGATTCCATGTATAATAAAAAGAAGATATTTTAAGAAAGAGGTGTACGTGGTGTATAAGATTGTCAAGAAGCAGACACTCAATCAGGCAGTTGAGTTAATGGAGATTCATGCTCCTTATGTGGCAAGAAAATGTGAACCGGGACAGTTCATTATTATCCGAGTAGATGAAGATGGAGAAAGGGTTCCTTTAACGATCGCAGATTATGATCGTGAGAAAGAGACAGTAACGATCATTTATCAGGTTGTAGGATATACAACAGAATTGTTAAGCAAGAAAACAGAAGGAGATTATGTACAGGATTTCGTGGGACCATTAGGTCAGCCAGCTCCTTTGCACAAGTGTGACCGTGTCATCGGTGTAGCCGGTGGTGTAGGTGCAGCCCCATTATATCCACAGCTTCGTAAGTTAGCGAAGATGGGAGTACCAGTTGATGTGATCATTGGTGGTAAGAGTGCAGAATTTGTTATTCTTAAGGAATTATTCGAAGAATTCTGCGATAATGTATATATTGCAACAGATGACGGAAGTCTTGGAACCAAAGGTTTCGTTACAACAGTATTAGAAGACCAGATCAAAGCTGGAGTAAAATACGATGAAGTTATCGCAATCGGGCCACTTATCATGATGAAGAATGTGGTTAAGATCACAAAAGAATATGACATCCCAACTATGGTATCTTTAAATCCGATCATGATCGACGGAACAGGAATGTGCGGTGGATGCCGTGTCAACATCGGTGGAGAAACAAAATTCGCATGTGTTGACGGACCAGATTTTGATGGATTTAAAGTAAACTTTGACGAATGTATGCAGCGTCAGGGTATGTTCAGAGAAGAAGAACATGAATGTAGAATTGGAAGGGGGATGTAAACGATGGCAAATATGAGTCTTAAGAAGGTAGCTATGCCAGAACAGGACCCAAATGTCCGTAATAAGAACTTTGAAGAAGTTGCTCTTGGATATACAAAAGAGATGGCAATGGAAGAAGCAACTCGTTGCTTAAACTGTAAGAATAAACCTTGTGTTGGAGGATGTCCGGTTAACGTACCAATTCCAGCATTTATCGAGAAAGTAGCAGCAGGAGATTTTGAAGGTGCATACGAAGTGATCACAACAGAGAATGCATTACCTGCAATCTGCGGACGAGTATGTCCACAGGAGAACCAGTGTGAAGGAAAATGTGTCCGTGGTATCAAGGGAGAGCCTGTTGGTATTGGACGTATGGAACGTTTCGTCGCAGACTGGCATATGGCAAACGCCAAAGAAACAGAAGTTAATATTGAGAAGAACGGAATGAAAGTAGCAGTTGTCGGATGTGGACCTGCTGGTATCACATGTGCCGGAGAACTGATCAAGAAAGGTTATGATGTAACAGTCTTTGAAGCATTACATAAACCAGGTGGAGTATTAAGTTATGGTATTCCAGAATTCCGTCTGCCAAAAGATCTGGTAGCAAAAGAGATCGAAAGCGTTCAGAAGTTAGGTGTAGATATTGAGACAAACGTTATCGTTGGACGTTCTATCACAATTGATGAATTAATGGAAGATGGATACAAAGCAGTCTTCGTAGGAAGTGGAGCAGGACTTCCAAGATTTTTAAATATTCCTGGAGAAAACCACTTAGGAGTATATTCTGCAAATGAATTCTTGACTCGTGTAAACTTAATGAAGGGATACAAATTCCCAGAGTGCCCAACTCCAGTCAAAGTTGGTAAGAAAGTAGCAGTCGTAGGTGCTGGTAACGTAGCAATGGATGCTGCCAGAACAGCAAAACGATTAGGTGCAGAAGAAGTTTATATCGTATATCGCCGTAGCGAGGAAGAAGCACCAGCACGTTTAGAAGAATTACATCACGCAAAAGAAGAAGGAATTATCTTCAAATTCTTAAATAACCCAGCTGCGATTAAAGCAGATGAAAACGGATGGGTAAGCAGCATGGAGATCATTAAACAGGAACTGGGTGAACCAGATGCATCTGGAAGACGTTCTCCACAGCCAATCGAAGGATCTAACTATGATCTTGATGTTGATACAGTCATCATTGCGATCGGACAGAGCCCTAACCCACTGATCCGTCACACAACACCAGGACTTGACACTCAGAAGTGGGGTGGAATCATTGTCAATGAAGAGACAATGGAGACAAGCAAAGATGGTGTGTACGCAGGTGGAGATACAGTAACTGGAGCAGCAACAGTTATCCTTGCCATGGGAGCAGGAAAGAAAGCAGCTGCAGCAATCGATCAGAAATTACAGGGAAAATAAAAGGAGGATTCCAGATGGGAAAAGCAGTATTTCAGACTGAGATTATCGAACTCGGAGAACAGGTAGATGCTTTTTTTGAGGAAGGTATGTTCGTGCTTTTTGGAGAAAATGTACCGGATACATTAAAAGATTTCTGTCATTTCATCGATCAGAAGAAAGTGGATGGAACAATCAAAAAAGGAGATAAACTGGTTGTGGATCAGAAAGAATATCTCATCACTGCCGTAGGAGATATTGCCCAGTCTAATTTGGAGACACTGGGACATTTAACCGTTGTCTTCAGTGGAGCGAAAGAAGCAGGTCTTCCTGGAAGTATTTGTGTTGAGGCAAAGCCAATGCCAAAACTTGCGATTGGAAGTAAAATTTCTATCGTAGAAGAGTAGAGATTACAAGAGATATCAAGCGGATTGGTATCAAGATCATAGAAAAGGAGTTATTGTGAAAGCAGTAATTCCTTTTCTTGTACTTAAAAAGATGTAAAGTGTGGATTGCTATATTTAGAATATTCAGATAATTCCACACATGTACAGAAAATAATCCATACGTTTTAAAAAAAGTATAAAATAATCTGTTGACATCAAAGAAACTATTTGTTAACATATCTAACAATACAAATCAGATATTAAAATACAAGAAAGCGAGGAAAACAAGAAAATGGGTAAGTTAATTGGTGAAGGGATTACATTTGATGATGTTTTATTAGTTCCAGCATATTCGGAAGTAATTGCGAATGATGTGGATACACGCACACGATTGACAAACAAAATTCAGTTAAACATTCCACTGATGAGTGCCAGCATGGATACAGTTACAGAACATCGCATGGCAATTGCAATGGCAAGACAGGGTGGAATCGGAATTATACATAAGAATATGTCAATTGAAGAGCAGGCAGAAGAAGTGGATAAGGTAAAACGTTCTGAAAACGGAGTTATCACAGATCCATTTTCATTATCACCAGAACATACCATTCAGGATGCTGACGACTTAATGGCGAAGTATCGTATTTCCGGTGTACCAATTACAGAAGGTACAAAGCTTGTTGGTATTATCACAAACCGTGACTTAAAGTTCGAGACAGATTTCTCTAAGAAGATCAAAGAATCTATGACTTCTGAAGGACTAGTAACAGCTAAAGAAGGAATTACATTAGAAGAAGCAAAACAGATTTTAGGGAAAGCAAGAAAAGAAAAATTACCAATCGTTGATGATGACTTTAATTTAAAAGGATTGATCACGATCAAAGATATTGAGAAACAGATCAAATATCCAAATGCAGCGAAAGATGATCAGGGAAGATTATTATGTGGAGCTGGTGTTGGTATCACAGCAGACGTTTTAGATCGTGTGCAGGCATTAGTGAATGCTCATGTTGACGTTATCGTTGTTGACTCAGCACATGGACATTCTGCAAACGTATTAAGAGTCGTAAGAATGGTCAAAGACAAATTCCCAGATCTTCAGGTGATCGCAGGTAACGTTGCAACAGGAGCAGGAGCAAAAGCACTGATCGAAGCAGGAGCTGACTGTGTGAAGATCGGTATTGGACCTGGATCTATCTGTACAACTCGTGTCGTAGCTGGTATCGGTGTACCACAGATTACAGCGATCATGAGTGCATATGAAGAAGCTAAGAAAGCAGGAATTCCAATTATTGCCGATGGTGGTATCAAATATTCAGGAGAACTTACAAAAGCGATCGCAGCTGGAGCTGATGTATGTATGTTAGGAAGTATGCTTGCAGGATGTGACGAAAGCCCTGGAGACTTTGAATTATACCAGGGAAGAAAATACAAAGTATATCGTGGAATGGGATCCTTAGCAGCTATGGAGAATGGTAGTAAAGACCGTTACTTCCAGACAAACGCTAAGAAGTTAGTTCCAGAAGGTGTCGAAGGACGTGTTGCATATAAAGGAACTGTTGAAGACACAATCTTCCAGATGATGGGTGGTCTTCGTTCTGGAATGGGATATTGTGGAGCAAAAGATATCAAGACATTACAGGAGACAGGAGAATTTGTTAAGATTTCTGCTGCATCCTTAAAAGAAAGTCATCCACATGACATCCATATCACAAAAGAAGCACCAAACTACAGTGTAGAATAAGAGATCAAGAATATACAGAAGCCAGAGTACATAAGAAGATGTATTCTGGTTTCTTTTTGTTGTGTGAAAAAGAGTTCATAATCCGATACATTAATTGACAATTATCAATAAAAGTGATTGACTTCTTTAAGAAACAGGAATATCATTAAATTACTTTGGTTATCAAAATAGTAATCAAAAGAGACAAATAAGGAATAAGAAAAGAAATATGAGAAAGGTAAGAAAATGATCTCAAAATTCAGCGTAAAGAAACCGTATACAGTCATTGTAGCGGTTGTACTAGTTATCATTTTAGGAATCGTGTCATTTACAAAGATGACAACAGACTTGCTTCCAAGTATGGAACTGCCATATGCAATCGTTATGACGACATATCAGGGAGCATCTCCGGAGACTGTGGAAACGACAGTTACAAAACCAGTGGAACAATCAATGGCAACGATTTCAAATATCAAAGAAGTTAATTCAATTTCCAGTGAGAATATGTCAATGGTCATTTTGGAATTTGAAGGTGACACGGATATGAATGCAGTATCTCTAGATATGAGAGAGAAGCTTGACATGATCAAAGGCTACTGGCCAGACGAAGTAGGCAATCCAACGATCATGAAATTAAATCCAGATATGATGCCGGTTATGGTAACAGCTATGGATTCTGATAAGTTAAGTAATACGGAATTATCAGAGTTGATCAATGATAAGATTGCACCATCTTTAGAAGCTGTTGACGGAGTCGCATCCGTAAGTAGTACAGGACTTGTAACAGAACAGATCAATGCGATCATCAGCGAGAAGAAGATCAATAAATTAAATGAGAAGATCGAGAAGGCATTGAATGGTCAGTTTGATGAAGCTCAAAATAAGATTGATCAGGCAAGAGCCCAGATGGAATCTGGAAAGAACACATTAGATGCACAGAGAACAAAGGCTAATACTCAGCTTGCGAAAGCTCAGACTGCACTTACGGATGGACAGTTAAGTCTTGCTCAGAAAGAGGTGCAGGTAACGAGTTCAATCACGAATTTGAAGGTGCAGAAACAATCGTTGCAGACATCCCTCAAGACATTAAAAAAACAGATCGCCAAGATGGAAGAACAGGCAAAACAAGTTCCGGATGCAGCAACAAAGATGCAGCTTGCGGCTCAGATCGAAGAACTGAAAAAGCAGGAGACAACAGCAAAAAGTTCGATCAAAGCATTGGATAAGAATTTAAAAACATTAAACAATGCATTAAAACAGATCAAAAAAGGAAAGAAAACGATCAATTCTAAACTGACACAGTTTAATGTACAATCAGCAACGGCAACCCAGAAGATGAATGATGGGGAGATCAAACTGGCACAGGGAGAAGCACAGTTGAATTCCAGCCAGCAGCAACTTGATTCCAGCAAAGAGCAGGCAAAAGAAGCTGCAAATATTAAGAATAAGCTGACAGTTGCGAATGTCAAAGCACTGTTAACAGCACAGAACTTTGAGATGCCGGCAGGATATATCAGTGAAGGGAATACACAGTATCTGGTACGTGTTGGAGATAAGGTGACGAATCAAAAAGATCTTGCCAATATGGAATTATTAGATCTTGGAATCAAAGGAATCCCACCGGTCAAACTTTGTGATGTAGCAGACGTAGCGATTGTAGATAACTCAGCAGATACATATTGTCGTGTGAATGGAAATAACGGTGTTGTATTAACAGTCCAGAAACAGAATAATTATTCTACAGCTGATGTAGCAGACAAAGTTGCAGCGAAGATGAAGACACTTACCAAAGAAAATAAAGGATTCCATTATGTTAATATTATGGATCAGGGTGTATACATTGATATGGTGACAGGTTCTGTCATCCAGAATCTGTTAATGGGAGCAATCCTTGCAGTCTTTATCCTATTATTATTTTTGAAAGACGTCAGACCGACGATCGTTATTGCATGCTCCATTCCATTAAGTGTCATTTTTGCGGTGGTGTTGATGTACTTTACAGGAATTACGCTAAATGTAATCTCCTTGTCGGGACTCGCACTTGGAGTGGGAATGCTTGTGGACAACTCGATCGTAGTTATTGAGAATATCTATCGATTAAGAAAAGAAGGAGTTCCAGTTAAAGAAGCAGCGATCACAGGAGCAAGAGGGGTTGCAGGAGCGATTACATCTTCGACACTAACAACAATTTCTGTATTCCTGCCGATCGTATTCACGACAGGGCTTACAAAACAACTCTTTGTGGATATGGGACTAACCATCGGTTACTCTCTGGTAGCCAGCCTGATCGTAGCGGTGACATTTGTGCCAATGATGTCAGCTGGAGTACTCAACAAAGTCACACAAAAAGATAGTAAAGTGATCAATAAACTGCAGATATTATACCGTAAAGTTATGACAAGGTTGTTAAATCGTAAGATTATTGTAGTAGCTGTAACACTCGCACTATTCGCGGGAAGTATTTTTGGAGCAATGAATATTGGAAGTTCTTTAATGCCAAGCATGGACAGCACACAGATGACGATGACGATCAAAATGCCACAGGGATCTTCAATGGAAGAAACAGCATCAATGACAGATACAGTAATGAAGAAAGTAAAAGAGATCAAAGATGTTGATAGTGTAGCAGGAATGATATCCTCTGGCTCTTCCGGAATTTCTTCAATGACATCAGGAGGATCTTCAAATGAAGACCAATCCAGTATGTATGTTTTATTAAAAGAAAAGAAGAAACATACAAACAAAGAGATCAAGAAAGAAATCCTAAAGAAAACAAAGAAATTTGATTGTGAGGTTGAAGTGCAGGAATCCAGTATGGATATGAGTGCACTTGGTGGAAGCGGTATTTCCGTACAGATCAAAGGAAATGATTTAAATAAACTAAGATCTATTGGAAAAGATATTGCCCAGATCGTAGAGGATACGAAAGGAACACAGAACATCTCGAATGGAAGTGAAGAGACAACACCAGATCTTCATGTTGTGGTAGACAAGAAAAAGGCAGTAAAAAATGGTTTAACAGTTGCAACGATCTATCAACAGTTAAGTGAGAAATTAAAAGATGCCAGTGAAGCAACAACGATCACGATCAATGAAAAAGAGTATAGTGTCAATGTTGGAAATAGTGCAAAGAATACACTGACAAGAGATGATCTTAAGAAAGTGAAACTTACAGGAACAGTAAGTGGAAAAGAAAAAGAAGTTACATTGGATCAGGTAGCGAACTTCAGAAATAGTGACAGTTTATCTTCTATTAATAGAAACCAGCAGGAAAGAACATTGAGTGTAACATCAGAGATCAAAGATGGCTACAATGTAGGAAAAGTCAGCAGTGCTGTACAAAAGAAGATTAAGAAATACAATGCACCAAAAGGATACAGTATTACAATGAAAGGTGAGATGGAATCCATTCAGGAAACAACAGGACAGATTGGCCTGATGTTATTGCTGGCAGTAGCATTTATGTATTTGATCATGGTAGCACAGTTCCAGTCACTGAAATCGCCATTTATCATTTTATTTACGATTCCAATGGCATTTACAGGAGGATTCTTAGGACTGCTGATCACTGGAAAAGACTTAAGTGCGATCGCAATGATCGGATTTGTTATGCTTGCAGGTATCATTGTAAATAATGGTATCGTGCTGGTAGATACGATCAATCAGTTAAGAGAATCGGGATACGAATTTGAAGAAGCAATCCTGACAGCAGGTACGATGCGTGTACGTCCGATCTTGATGACAGCCCTTACAACGATCCTTGGATTATCTACAATGGCGATTGGTTTAGGTCAAGGTGCCGAGATGATGCAGCCGATGGCGATCGTTACGATCGGTGGTTTGATTTATGGAACTTTACTAACATTATTAGTGGTTCCATGTATTTATGGACTCTTCAATAGAAGAAAAAAGAAAGCAGAGTAAATCTTACAAAACTATTAAATATGACCGCTTTCCTTTACTTTTAAAAAGAGAAAAGATATAATAGTACAAGAATCATGTCAGAATTGACATGATTCTTTGATATATGGAAGAACCATAAGAGAGAAAAGAAAGAGGATAGATCATTGGAAGGAGCAGACATATGAATCAGAAAAAAGATTATGTTCTGAGATGGATTCCGAAGTATTCTATTATTCCGCTGATCACAGCGTTAGTACTGAATACTTTGGTTTACAGTGGAACAATGGTGCTTTGTAAAGGATTATATCATCATGATTTTACAACAGCATTTGACCGGATGGTACCGGTGATCCCAGAATTTACAAGTATTTATTTGATATGTTATGTGTTTTGGGTTGTGAACTACATTATGACTGCGAGAATCAGTAGAGAACATATGTATAGATTTTTGACAGCAGATTATCTGTCAAGGATCGTATGTGGGATTTTATTTGTCTTTTTGCCAACAACACTGGTAAGACCAGAGATCACAGGAACAGGATTTTGGGATCAGGCATTACGATTTGTGTATTCGATCGATCAATCGGCAAACTTATTTCCATCGATTCACTGTCTGGTAAGCTGGTTTTGTTATATTGGGATCAGGCATCAGAAGAAGATTCCAGTGTGGTATCAGAGATTTTCACTTGTTTTTGCAATTTTAGTCTGTATTTCCACGCAGGTAACCAAGCAGCATTATATCATAGATGTGTTTGGCGGGATCATTTTAAGTGAAGTCTGTTATCTGATCGGAAGAAAGACCAATTTGTATCAAGGACTCTGGAAAGTGTTTGAGAAAATCAACCAACAAGTTGGTTTAGAGAGAAGATCTGTGAAATACAAAGGGAAATTATCGGAGATCAAAGGTTAGGAAAGATGAAGAATAAGAAAAAAGTCATCGGTAATACAGTCTTTTTCTTTGCATTATTTGGATTGACTGCATATGCCGTATTGAAAGGAAAGGAACTTTCTGAGCTGGCGGAAGTTCTAAAATCAGTAAAACCTGCATATTATATTGCGGGATTGGTTATGATCGTTGTGTTTGTGTGCTGCGAGTCGTATATTATTTATCGCATGCTACGGCTGCTTCATTACAATGATGTGCCGAAGAGAAATTGCGTCAAATATTCGTTTGTAGGTTTCTTTTTCAGTTGTATTACACCGTCTGCAACTGGCGGACAGCCAATGCAGCTTTACTACATGAACCGCGATAAAGTTGACATATCCGTGGGAACCGTCATTTTGATGATCGTTACCATTTTATATAAATTTGTCCTGGTATTTTTAGGAGCACTGATCTTTTTATTCCGTCATTTTCTTGTGGCAGAATATATAGGGAAGGCAGCATTCTTCTTTTACCTTGGAATGGCATTGAATGTGTTTTGTGTTGCGTTCATGCTGATTCTTGTATTTGAGCCAACGTTAGCATCCAAAATCGTGCTGTGGCTGTTTCAGAAATTAGAAAAGTTCCATATTTTAAAGAAAAAAGAAGAACGTCTTGAAAAACTTCAGAATTCTATGATCGAGTATCATAAAGCAGCAGCAATCATTCAAGGACATCGGATCTTTATTTTTCGGATGTTCGTTGTCACATTGATTCAGAGACTGATCCATTTTTCAATTACGTATCTTGTATACAGAGCAATGGGACTTTCTGCATTAGGATTTATTGATGTAGTTGCTCTACAGAGTGTTATTTCAATTTCTGTGGATATGCTTCCGTTGCCAGGCGGAATGGGAATCAGTGAAGGCTTATTTTTAAATATCTTTAAGAAGATTTTTGTTGGCGGATTATTATATCCGGCAATGCTGTTAAGCCGAGGAATCAGTTATTATGCACTGGTATTGATCAGTGCAGTGATGACAGGAGTCGCACATGTTACGATAAAGCGTAAAGAATAGAGGGAAAAAGGTATGATAGGATTTTATAATGCATCTGTAATACTGACATATTTAGGAGTTGTCAGTGCAGTATTTGGAATGTCACAGGCATTCAATGGAAACTTTAAGATCGCAATTTTATGTTTGATGATCTCAGGATTAACAGATATGTATGATGGAACGATCGCAAAGATGATCAAGAGAAGCGAAGACGCCAAGAAGTTTGGAATCGAGATTGATTCTTTATGTGATCTTGTCTGTTTTGGAGTGTATCCGGTTGTGATCGGTTACTGTCTTGGAATGGACCAATGGTATGCAAGGATCATTTATATGTGTTATGTTTTAGGCGGAGTTATTCGTCTGGCATATTTTAATGTTACAGAAGAACAGCGTCAGGCACACAGCAGTTCCAGAAGAAAACATTATCAGGGACTGCCAATTACATCGGTTGCACTGATCATTCCGATCGTATATCAGCTTCGAAGATTCTTTCCAGAAGAATTTCCATACATATATGTTGCAATGTTAGCAGTGATTGCCTTCTTATTTGTATTTGATTTTAAAGTCTTTAAACCAGATAAGAAATGTATGCTTGCATTTGTAGTTATTGGAGCATTGATCGCAGTAAAGATGTTCTTACTGTAAGATGATAGGAGAATCGTAGATGAGATATGCCGATAGAGATGGGAATATTTACGAAGAAGAGAATGGGCAAGATCGTTTGCTTCATTGGATGTATACAACTATGGCAGGACGAGCCAGTCTAAAAATATTAATCAGACCTTGGGTATCCAAACTAGGGGGAGCTTTCTTAAGTTCTCCCATCTCCAAATGTCTGATCAAAGGATTTGTCAAGAATAATCATATTGATATGAGTGAATATGAGAAGAAAAATTACAAATCTTATAATGAATTCTTCTCAAGAAAGATCAAAGAAGGAAAACGTCCATTTCCGGAAGATAAAACAATCTTAGGAAGTCCTTGCGACTGTAAGGTAAGTGTGTATCCGATCGAAGAGAAGACATCTTTTGTTGTAAAGGATACAAGATATACCTTGGATTCATTGATCAGAAACCGCAAGATCGCAAGACATTTTCAGGGCGGTTATGCCGTGATCTTACGCCTGACAGTAGATGATTATCATAGATACTGCTATTTTGATGATGGAATTAAGAGTGAGAATCATAGGATTGATGGAGTTTATCATACCGTCAATCCGATCGCAAATGATCATGTGAAAATCTATAAAGAGAATACCAGAGAATATACATTGATGAAGACAAAACATTTTGGAGATGCACTCCAGATGGAAGTTGGAGCATTGATGGTTGGAAAGATTGTTAATCACGATGGAGCCGGATCTATGAGGCGCGGGATTGAGAAAGGATATTTTCAGTTTGGAGGTTCAACGATCATTTTATTATTAGAAAAGGATAAGGTTGAGATCAGAGAAGAACTGTTAGAACGTACCAAGAACCAGTGTGAGACAAAGATCAGGCAGGGTGAGATGATCGGGAAAGCATTGGTATGACCTTAAAATAAATATTGACAGAGTGGTCATATATGGCTATACTAAGTTCATAAGTTGAAGGAGCAACGAATTTTCGTTGCTCCTTTTTTGCATTTTAGAAATGAAAATAAGATCAGAGAGGAGAGATAGTATATGTTAAGTAAGATCATATCCGATGTGGATGCCTTTGTATGGGGACCAATGATGCTGGTGCTTCTCGTGGGAACAGGAATCCTTTTAACAATTCGATGCAATTTCCTAACCTGGAGAAACCTTCCTTGGGCGATTAAAAAGACATTAAGTAAAGAATCCAGAACAAAAAACAGAGGAGAGGGTGATGTATCACCATTTTCAGCATTGACAACAGCACTGGCGGCAACGATCGGAACTGGAAATATCGTAGGAGTAGCGACAGCAATGGTTTCAGGAGGTGCTGGAGCATTGGTGTGGATGTGGATTTCTGCATGTTTTGGATTATCATCTAAATTTTCAGAATGTATGTTGGCGATCAAATACAGAGAAGTCAATGAAAAGGGCGAGATGTCCGGTGGACCAATGTATACAATGAAAAAGGCACTCAAGAACAAAAAGCTTGGAGCCGTACTTGGATGGCTGTTTGCTTTATTTGCCGTGATCGCATCCTTTGGAATTGGAAATATGACACAGGGAAATTCAATTTCAACAGCAGTTCATGAGACATTTGGAGTATCGGTTAGTACTGTTGGAGCAGTGATCACTATTTTAGCCTTACTGATCATCATCGGTGGAATAAAAACGATATCAAAAGTATCTTCTGTCGTAGTTCCAGTGATGGCAATCTTTTATGTGATCGCAGGAGTCATCGTCATTCTTGGGAATATCAGTAATCTTCCAGCAGGACTTTCTATGATCTTTCATATGGCATTTAGTGTGAAAGCGGTTGGTGGGGCTCTTTGTGGAAATATCGTCGCATCTATGATGAATGCAGCACGTTACGGAGTTGCCAGAGGATGTTTTTCAAATGAAGCTGGAATGGGATCTGCAGCGATCACAGCGGCAGCAGCAACAACAGATCATCCGGTTCGGCAGGCATATATCAATATGACAGGAACTTTCTGGGATACGATCGTTGTCTGTACGATCACAGGTCTTGCGATCGCAAGCTCCGGAGTGCTTGGACAGATCGATCCGGCAACAGGAGAGATGTACATAGGTTCTGCATTAACGATTGCGGCATTTTCCACAGTTCTTGGAAAAGTTGGAGGATATCTGGTAACGATCGGAATTGCACTTTTTGCATTTTCCACAATTCTTGGATGGGAGTATCATGGAGAAAAAGCGTTTGAGTATCTGATGGGAACTCATAAGTTCAACATGATCTACCGAATTATCTTTTCTCTGGTAGCTTATGTCGGGGCAACACAGACATTGGAGCTTGTATGGAACTTCTCAGATATTGCAAATGCATTGATGGCAATCCCAAATCTGATCTGTATGCTGTTATTAAGCGGTGAGATCGCAAAAGATGTGAAAGAATTTCAGAAGACCATAGAAGAAGAGAAAGCGGGAAAATAGATATAAGATAACTTAGAAAAAGAGATCATCCAAGCAAAATCTCTTTTATTCAGAGTGAAAATAGATTATGATAAGATTAAGTACTTGATCAAAGAAAGTAATTGGAGGATGTAAAATGTCATATGAAATGAAGCTGGAACAAGGCTTGTCACAGCAATTAAATCAGTTTCAGGTACAATCATTAAAGATCTTATCGTTTGATAATTATGAACTTGAGAAGTTTTTGCAGGATGAATATGCAGAAAATCCATTGATGGAACATAAGGAATCTGGAAAGGAATTCTTTACATTGCATGGAAATGCAGGCGGATATCAGGATATTGAGCAAAGTGATATTGAAGATAAGAAAATCGAAGATCCCGAAGCCTTCTTTATGGAACAGTTAAATGCAAAAGATTATACAAAGAAAGAGTGGAATGTTATGAAATACATGGCACAATGCCTAGAGGAATCCGGGCTTTTGCTTGTTTCCACAAAAGAGATCAGTCACAAGCTTGGAATTGAAGAAAAAGATTGTGAAAGGCTTTTAGATCATCTCAAGCAATTAGAACCAGCAGGTGTATTTGCAGAAAGTGTATCGGAATGTCTCCTTCTTCAGCTTGAAAGAGAAGGAATATTAAATGATGACCTGCGATATATCGTAGAAAATCACCTGGAAGATATCGCAATGGGACATTTATCGACTGTTTCAAGAGCACTTGATATTAAGACATCACAGGTAAGAAAGTATATTTTTAAAATTCAAGAATTAAATCCAAGACCGTTAAGTGGATATACAGGGGGAACCGATCAGTATATCGTCCCAGATATTTTAATGGAAAAAGATGGAGAAGAACTAAAGATTCGTTTAAATGATGACTGGATCGGTGATTATTCAATCAATGATTATTATGTCAAAATGATGGAACAGGCAGAAGATTCTGAGCTAAAAGAATATTTCAGAAAGAAATATGAGAGATGTCGTTTTATCATTACAAGCATTGAACAAAGAAGAGAGACGATGCTTAAGATTTCAAAGGCAATTCTTGACCGTCAGAGAGAATATTTTATGAATCATAAGCAGTTGAAACCAATGACCATGCAAAATATAGCAGATGATATTGAAATGCATGTATCAACGGTAAGTCGCGCAGTCAAAGGAAAGTATATTCAATATCCAGGTGGAACGATCGGAATGAGAGACATTTTTAATAATACACAGACATTTGGAGACCAAGATTCGACGACAGAAGAGATTAAGGAAGAAATCAGACGGCTTGTGAAAGAAGAAGATAAGAAAAAACCATTAAGTGACAGTAAGATCGTAAGTTTGTTAGAACAAAAGAATATGAAGATTTCAAGAAGAACTGTAGCAAAATATCGTGCACAGCTTGGAATTGCAGGAACGACACAGCGAAAAATTCATGAATAAATGCAGCGACATTTATCATCTTTTGGCAAAAAAATGAAAAAATGTAAACGAGATTTAATAAAAAATTAACAATTGAAACACTTGATTAACAAACTACCCTCTGTTATAATTAGTAACTGATGTATTATGTCAAAAGCAGAAGTTATCTGGAGGGTACTATGAGATTGAACAAG
>JAHZAT010000043.1 GCA_019423795.1 Clostridiales bacterium | reverse complement strand
AAGTGTAAGAGATGTAAAAAGATTCTTGTATGTTGTTTTGAAGGTATATCCTTTACAATTTAATAAAGGGGCATAGTTTCAATGGTAAAACATCGGTCTCCAAAACCGCAGTTGGGAGTTCGAGTCTCTCTGCCCCTGTTACGAAAACAGATTGAATTTTATTTAGTCTGTTTTTTATTTTATAGGAAAAGAAAGCGTATGTCAGATTTTACCCTTTGAATTTTAGCAAGATTACTTTGTGAAATGTTACAAAAATATTACGGAATACTACAAAATCACTTTACAAAAGAAGAATAATGTGTTAAATTTAATAAATGTAACAGAAATGTAACAAAATATCAAAGAGTAGAATTGAGGCAGAATTATGATAAAGACAATAAAGAAAGTAGCTGTTATAATAATGACAGTCGTAATAATGATATCGACAGTTACGATATCTGATCAAGCATCGTCGACAACTGTTCAGGCAGCATCAGGGTACAGTGGAAAGATTTATAAACACTGGTGCAAATTAAGAACAGCAAAGTCTAAACGTTCTAAAACAATCAAGAAACTAAGTGTAGGAACAAAAGTTACAGTATTATCAACAAGTGGAAGCTGGAGAAAAATTAAAGTTGGTAACAAAACTGGATATGCATTAAAAAAGTATGTTTATATCAGTACAAATGCACCAAAACTTACGGGAAGTACTTATAACAAAGGACAAACCGTTGCAAGTTTTGCACAACGATTTGTTGGGAATCCATATGTATGGGGAGGAACAAACTTGAATACGGGAGCGGATTGTTCAGGATTCGTAAAAAGCGTCTATAAGTCATTTGGATATAATCTTCCAAGAAGTTCATCCTCACAAAGAAGTGCAGGACGTAAGGTTTCTTACAGTAATAAACAGCCAGGAGATCTGATCTGTTATAGTGGGCATATTGCTATTTATATAGGCAATGGAAAGATTGTTCATGCAAGTTCAAGAAAAACAGGAATTAAGATTTCACCAAAGGCTAATTATCGAAAAGTACTTTCTGTAAGAAGAATTGTAAAATAATTAAGAAAGCAGGATAAGATATGAGATATGAAGGAATGATCTATCGGCCGCCAAGTGAAGCATACAGTCTGATCGTACAGGTAACGATCGGATGTAGTCAGAATCGTTGTATTTTTTGCAGCATGTTTAAAGAAAAACGATTTAGGATCAGAAAAGTAGAAGAAGTCTTAGAAGATTTACAAGATGCAAGAAATAAGTATCGATATGTAGAGAAGATTTTTTTGGCAGATGGAGATGCATTGATTTGTAAGATGACAGATCTTGAAGCAATCCTTCATTTTATCAAAGATCAATTCCCAGAATGTAAACAAGTAACTTTATACGGATCGCCAAGAAGCATTTTGATGAAACAACAAGAAGATTTGGATAAATTAAGAGAACTTGGAATATCTATGATCTATATGGGATTGGAATCAGGAAATGATGAAGTCCTTACATATATGAAAAAAGGTGTAACATCACAAGAGATGATAGAGGCAGCACAGAAAGTAAAACAGGCAAAGATCCGTTTATCTGTGACAGCTATATCAGGGTTAGGTGGAAGACGGCTATGGAAGGAACATGCAAAAGATACAGGACTTGTTTTATCCCAGATGAAGCCAGATTATATAGGATTGCTTACATTAATGATAGAAGAAGATCTTCCGTTAGCAGATAAGATCAGAAGCGGAGAATTTGAACTGTTAAATCCATATGATATTTTGATCGAGACAAAAGAAATGTTAAAATATATGGATTGCCCAGATTGTATTTTCAGATCGAATCATGCATCTAATTATGTGAATTTAAGAGGAACATTAAATCAGGATAAGGAAGCAATGATCAATCTGTTAGACGAGGCAATCAAAGGAAATGTTCATTTGAAATCAGAGTGGATGAGGGGATTCTAATATAGCTAGAATCAAGGAACGAGACAATAGGAATATTATGAGCCTATTGTCTCGTTCCTTTTTATGCAGAGAAACTTATAACTTAATGAATTCAGGTTTCTTATCTCGAAAGACGGTATAATAACGAATTCCAAGATTAGACAGAAACTCAGGTAATTTATAAAAATCATAAGCCATATGTTTTGGACAATGGCCATCAGATCCGATCGTAATAATTTCACCACCAAGTTCCATATATCTTTTTATAATCTCATGATGAGGATTTGGATCACTCATTCCGTATTTAAGTCCAGCAGTATTCACTTCAATACCTTTGCCATTTTCAATGATCATCCTTAAAATGGCATCTAAAAGATCAGAATAATCTCTATAATGGAATTCAAAAGAAGGATCCTTGATATAACGTGCAGCATAATCAAGATGTCCATAGACACAATAATGATTAAAAGAAGAAATATTTTTTAAGATATCTTCAAAATAATGAGCAAGTCCCAGACGGGCAGGATATGTTTCAAAATAAATCGCATCATATGGATCCATAAAATCAACAATATGAGTAGAACCAATGATAAAATCAAAAGGCTCATCCTTGACGAATGCAGCACATTGATCTAGGGTTGTTGGCATTAATCCAAGTTCCACTCCATAATTGATTTCAATCTGATCCTGATAGTGTTCTTTCATTTTAAATATTTCTTCTTTATAGGAAGGAAGATCTAGAAGGAAATCAAATCCATCAGGAGTAACAGGATAATCAATATCGTGATGCTCTGTAAAACAAATAGTTTTAAGACCAAGTGAAACAGCATGTCGGATCATTTCTTCCATAGAAGATTCAGAATCGGAAGAAAAACTGGTATGTAAATGATAATCTGCAAGAATCATAAAAAACTCCTTTGTAAATAGTTAATATAATACTTTTATTATATACATTATGACAGAAAGGTAAAGAAAAAATAAAATCTATGTAAAAAGTTCTTTAAATATAAGAGTAGGTTTGTTAAAATTATTTATGTCGGAATAACGACAAATGAAATATATGTGGGAGATCCAATAAGAAGGGTCTGTAAAAACACAGGAGGAATCGTAAAAAATGAATACACTAACACATGTCGGTAATCTGTTTGCGTTTATCGGCGGACTTGGAATGTTCCTGTATGGAATGGATATCATGGCATCAGGACTTCAAAAGACAGCAGGAAATAAGATGAAAGACCTGCTGGGCTATTTAACAAATAATCGTATTTTAGGTGTACTTGTAGGAGCACTGGTTACAGCAATTATTCAGAGTTCATCAGCAACCACTGTTATGGTTGTAGGTTTTGTAAATGCAGGGATTATGAATCTTACACAGGCAGCCGGTGTTATCATGGGAGCCAATGTAGGTACAACGATCACGGCATGGCTGGTATCAGCTAATGAATGGGCGGGAGCGTTAAAACCAGATTTTTTTGCACCATTTATTTTAGGAATCGGAGCTTTCATCATCACATTCTCTAATAAGCAGAAGATGACACAGAAAGCGGAGATTGCCGTCGGATTTGGTATTTTATTTATTGGATTATCATCTATGTCATCATCCATTGGAGTATATCAGGATAGTCCGGTATTCTACAAAGCATTTCAGGTATTAGGAGGAAATCCGATCCTTGGTATTTTAGTCGGCGCTGTTGTTACAGCGATCATTCAGAGTTCATCTGCATCTGTCGGTATTTTACAGACATTAGCGATGAGAGGAATCGTAAACTGGAGATCAGCGATCTTTATTACGTTAGGGCAGAATATTGGTACTTGTATCACAGCAATCTTATCTAGTGCGGGTGCAAATAAAACAGCAAAAAGAGCAGCTGTGATCCATTTAAGTTTTAATGTATTAGGTGCAGCTATTTATGGGGTGATCATGACGATTTTCTTTGGAATCTTCCCAGATCTTGCAATGCAGCATATATCAAGTACACAGATTTCCATTTTCCACTCAATCTTTAACATATCTGTGACGATACTGTTATTCCCATTTGCGAATGCATTGGTAAAATTATCTGGACTTATCATTCGTGAAGAGCCAGTAGAAGACGAAGAAGAAGAACCAGAAGAGAAAGCATTACGTCACTTAGATCCACGTATTCTTGAAACACCTGCATTTGCAGTTGAGAATGCAGTGAAAGAAGTGGTACGTATGGGTGAGATCGTATTAAAGAATTTAAATCGTGTAACAAAAGAAGCAATGAGTGGAGAACCAAGACAGAGTAAGATCGATAAAGTTCATAATGATGAACAGGTGATCAACCATTTAGAACCAATGATCACAGAATATCTTGTAAAGATCAGTCATTTGGCGATCACAGAAAAAGAGATGAAAGTTGTCAACAATCTGTTTGATTCGATCACAGATATTGAGCGTTCAGGAGATCATGTAGAGAATATGGCAGGATATCTGCAGCATATCAAGGATATGAATGAAAATATTTCAGAAGATGCGATTGAAGAGCTTAGAAATATGAATAATATTGTAAGAGCTGCATTTGAGTCAGCAATCCGTGCGATTGAATTTGACGATACCAAAGAAGCAAAAGAAGCATTATCTTATGCAGAAGATGTATATTGTACAAGAAAGATCATCAGAAAGAGACATATTCAGAGAATGAAAGATGGAGCTTGTTCTCCAGATATTGGTGTATATTTCCTTGATATCATTTCCAGTATGGAAAGAATCGCAGGATATGCATTTACAATTGCAAGATACATTTTAAGTCAGAATGATGAAGAAGAATAAGGAAAAGTTTTTTATTCATTGTGCCGAAGAAACGGGATAAAATTTGGTAGAATTGTACAAAATCGTTTTATTGTATACATGATAAAAATACTAAATTTCCCTTGAATTTTTTGTCGGTATTGTTTAAAATAAGAAAGAAGTTTGTCAATAGATTAACAGATTGACAAATCCATCAAATTAATTAATCAAGACTTAGGAGGAATTTGAGATGGCAGTTAAAGTAGCAATTAATGGATTTGGACGTATTGGACGTCTTGCATTCAGACAGATGTTCGGAGCAGAAGGATATGAAGTTGTAGCAATCAACGATTTAACATCTCCAAAGATGCTTGCACACTTATTAAAATATGATTCTTCACAGGGAACATATGCATTAGCTGACAAAGTAGAAGCTGGAGAAAACTCTATCACAGTTGATGGAAAAGAAATCACAATCTACGCTGAAGCTGATGCTAAGAACCTTCCATGGGGAGAACTTGGAGTAGACGTAGTACTTGAATGTACAGGATTCTACACATCTAAAGAAAAAGCATCTGCTCATATCGAAGCAGGAGCAAGAAAGGTTGTTATCTCTGCACCAGCAGGAAACGATCTTCCAACAATCGTTTACAATGTAAACCATGAAGAATTAAAAGCAGAGGATACAGTTATTTCTGCTGCATCTTGTACAACAAACTGCTTAGCACCTATGGCTAAAGCTCTTAATGATCTTGCAGCAATCAAATCTGGAATCATGTGCACAATCCATGCTTACACAGGAGATCAGATGACTCTTGACGGACCACAGAGAAAAGGTGACTTAAGAAGATCTCGTGCAGCAGCAGTTAACATCGTACCTAACTCTACAGGTGCTGCTAAAGCAATCGGACTTGTTATTCCAGAATTAAACGGAAAATTAATCGGATCTGCTCAGCGTGTTCCAACTCCTACAGGATCTACAACAATCTTAACAGCAGTTGTTGAAGGAAATGTAACAGTTGATGAAGTAAACGCAGCTATGAAAGCAGCTCAGACAGAATCTTTCGGATATAACACAGACGAAATCGTATCTAGCGATATCGTAGGAATGAGATATGGTTCTTTATTCGATGCTACACAGACAATGGTTCTTCCATTAGACAATGGAACAACAGAGGTTCAGGTTGTATCTTGGTATGACAATGAAAACTCTTACACAAGCCAGATGGTAAGAACAATCAAATACTTTGCTGAATTAGCTTAATTTGATATTTGAATGAGGATAGGCCTGTAATTAATTATACAGTGTGATAAGACTCAAACAAGGGTCCGGTCTTTGGGGACCGGGCCCTATTTTTAAATTAAAACTAAAAGCCCTAATTAAATAAGAGATGCCTTATGGCATACAATCTTAGGAGGAAAAACGAAACATGTTAAACAAAAAATCTGTAGATGACATTAATGTAGCTGGAAAGAGAGTCCTAGTACGTTGTGACTTTAACGTACCTTTAAAAGATGGACAGATTACAGATGAAAATCGTCTGGTTGCAGCACTTCCAACAATCAAGAAACTGATTGCTGATGGTGGAAAAGTAATCCTTTGCTCTCATTTAGGTAAACCTAAAGGAGAACCAAAACCGGAATTATCTTTAGCACCAGTAGCAGTACGTTTAAGCGAACTGTTAGGACAGGAAGTTAAATTTGCAGCAGATGACAATGTTGTCGGAGATAATGCAAAAGCAGCAGTAGCTGCTATGAAAGATGGAGAAGTAGTACTTCTTCAGAATACTCGTTACAGAGCAGAAGAAACTAAAAATGGTGAAGCATTCAGTAAAGAACTTGCAGATCTTTGTGATGTATTTGTAAACGATGCGTTTGGTACAGCTCATAGAGCACATTGCTCAAACGTTGGTGTAACAGAATATGTTGATACAGCCGTTGTAGGATATTTAATGCAGAAAGAGATCGATTTCTTAGGAAATGCGGTTAATAATCCAGAAAGACCTATGGTAGCCATCTTAGGTGGAGCGAAAGTTGCTGACAAATTAAAAGTAATTGATAACTTACTTGAAAAATGTGATACACTGATCATCGGTGGAGGAATGGCTTATACATTCTTAAAAGCACAGGGTTATGAAGTTGGTAATTCATTAGTAGACGATGAAAAGATCGACTACTGTAAAGAAATGATGGCAAAAGCAGAGAAATTAGGAAAGAATTTATATCTTCCAATCGATACAACAGTAGCAGACGGATTCCCAAATCCTATCGATGCTGAGATCGAAGTATCTGTTGTAGCAGCTGATGCAATTCCAGCTGATAAAGAAGGACTTGATATTGGACCAGCTACATGTGAGAAATTCGCAGAAGCAGTTAAAACTGCTAAAACAGTTGTATGGAATGGACCAATGGGTGTATTTGAAAATCCTATCCTTGCCAAAGGAACAATTGCCGTTGCTCAGGCTTTAGCTGATACAGATGCAACAACAATCATCGGTGGAGGAGACTCTGCAGCAGCTGTTAACCAGTTAGGATTTGCAGACAAGATGACACACATCTCTACAGGTGGTGGAGCTTCTCTTGAATTCTTAGAAGGAAAAGACCTTCCAGGTGTAGTAGCAGCCGACGATAAATAATCGTTGTAGATATTAAATTTTTTAAATAATTTTTAAACAATATATCAAGAAAGAAGGATATAAGTCTTATGCGTAAAACAATCGTAGCAGGAAACTGGAAAATGAACAAAACTCCTAGCGAGGCAAAAGCATTAATCGAAGAATTAAAACCATTAGTAGCAAGTGAAACTTCTGATGTAGTATTCTGTGTACCAGCAATCGACATTCCAGCAGCAATCGAAGCTGCTAAAGGAAGCAATATTGCAATCGGTGCTGAGAATATGTACTTTGAAGAAAGTGGAGCTTACACAGGAGAAATCGCTCCTAATATGTTAACAGATCTTGGAGTAAAATATGTTATTCTTGGACATTCTGAAAGAAGAGAATACTTTGCTGAAACAGATGAAACTGTTAACAAAAAAGTATTAAAAGCTTTTGAACATGGAATTACACCAATCGTTTGCTGTGGTGAAACTCTTGCTCAGAGAGAACAGGGAGTTACAATTGACTTCGTTCGCCAGCAGATCAAGGTTGCATTCCAGGGAGTAAGTGCTGACCAGGCTAAGACTGCAGTTATCGCTTATGAGCCAATCTGGGCTATTGGAACTGGTAAAGTTGCAACAACAGAACAGGCTCAGGAAGTTTGCGCAGCAATCCGTGCATGTATCGCAGAAGTATATGATGAAGCTACAGCAGAAGCAATCCGCATTCAGTATGGTGGATCTGTATCTGCAGCTAGTGCACCAGAATTATTTGCACAGCCAGATATTGACGGTGGATTAGTTGGTGGAGCATCATTAAAACCAGACTTTGGTAAAATCGTAAACTATAAATAAATTTGATTAATTAAATGATGGGTCCCTCGGATATTGAATATCCGGGGGATTTTTTCTTTTTTATGTAATGGTAGAATACGTTAAAAGAATAAAAGACTAGAAGCAAAGAATAAATCGGTTTATAATAAATAATAAGATCAAGTACAAAAAAGATTCCGAGAGTAGATGAAAAGGGGGCATATGATATGGAGAAATACAAAAGAATTTTTGTCATTGTCTTAGATTCCTTAGGAATCGGAGAAATGCCAGATGCAGCCAGATTTGGAGATCATGATGTAGACACCTTTGGGCATATCTGTGATATCGTGGGAACATTAAATATTCCAAATCTAAAAAAGCTGGGATTGTTAAATTTGCATCCAACAAAAGAAATGGAAGAAGAAAAACATCCAATTGCCTACTATACCAGATTAAAAGAAACTAGTAACGGAAAAGACACTATGACAGGTCACTGGGAGATGATGGGACTTAAGATCGAGAAACCATTTCTTACCTTTACAGACACAGGTTTTCCACCAGAATTGATCCATGAATTAGAAGAAAGATGTGGAAAGAAAGTTATTGGCAATAAATGTGCCAGTGGAACGCAGATTTTGGATGAATTAGGTGAAGAAGAGATTAAAAATGGTTCAATGATCGTATATACATCTGCCGATTCTGTGATGCAGATCTGTGGAAATGAAGAAACTTTTGATCTTAAGAATCTTTATCGCTGTTGTGAGATCGCAAGAGAGCTTACGATGAAAAATGAATGGAAAGTCGGAAGAATCATTGCAAGACCATATGTGGGAAAGAAAAAAGGCGAATTTGTAAGAACAAGCAATCGAAGGGATTATGCTTTAAAACCATTTTCAAGAACTGCTTTAAATGCATTAAAAGATGAAGGATTTGACGTAATTTCAGTAGGAAAGATCAATGATATTTTCTGTGGAGAAGGAATCACAAAAGCATATCATTCTGAAAGCTCTGTGCATGGAATGCAGCAGACCGTGGATGTATGCAAAGAAGATTTTCATGGACTTTGTTTTACCAATCTGGTAGACTTTGATACACTCTGGGGACATCGAAGAAATCCAGTCGGCTATGCAAAAGAGATCGAGAAATTTGATGTTGGTTTAGGAAATCTGTTAGAAGTTTTAAAAGAAGATGATTTATTGATCATCACCGCAGATCATGGAAATGATCCAACTTATACAGGAACAGACCATACAAGAGAATACACACCGTTTATCGCATATTCAAAGTCTATGAAAGAAAATGGAAGGCTAGAAGATCAAGATACATTTGCAGTGATCGGAGCTACGATCGCAGATAATTTTGGTGTTACGATGCCAGAAGGAACGATCGGAACATCTTTATTAAGTCAATTAAAATAGTACAACTGAAATAAAAACACCACAGAAGGAAATAAAGATCTCCTGTGGTGTTTTGTTTATAATTTGGTATGTATATTATTCATCTAAAATCGAATCCATAAAAGAAATAATACCAGCTTCCACCTCATCTTTGATTTCATCATAATTATGAATTTCATGGCGGTAACCAGAATAAACACGAGTTTTTACTGTATGTCCAGTATCTACAAGCCAGTTGGTAACTTCATAAATACCTTTTCCATATTCACCAACAGGATCCTGATCTCCACCGATATTATAAATCGGAAGATCAGAAGGAATCTTGCCAGCCCATTCGGTACCAGTGATCGCTTTCATCATCTGAACAAAATAAAGCAGAGATTGATTTGTAGTTGGCCGGGTAAATGCATCAAATGGATCTTCTGCATGATCTCGCTGAACATAAGGATCAGAACAGATCCATTCATTGCCTATGGAAATATTACCACAACGTTCACACATCCAGCCCATTAGATCAGCAGTAAAGGAAGGGTCAGATTCTTTCCCTTTTCCTTCAGCTACAGCAGCCAATAAGGCAGATTCAGCTTCTGTAGCACCACGGAAATGACCAGCTGTACCACAGATTGTGATTCCTGCAAGTTCTTCTCCATATTTTGCAGCAAAATCTCTCGTAATAAAAGATCCCATGCTGTGTCCAAACATAAAATAAGGAAGATCAGGATACATTTTGCTGACGATTTCTTTTAACTTATGTTCATCTTCCATCATCGTATGGAAACCAGCATCACCCCAGTCACCCCAGGTATCGTTATACATTGCAGTTTTTCCATGTCCAACATGGTCATCTGCAGCAACGATATACCCTGCATCCATAAATTTTACGATCATATGGAAATAACGACGGGAATGTTCACCAAAGCCATGGATCACCTGTACAATTCCTTTTGGTTTGCAGGCAGGTACATAAACCCAACCTTGCACCTCATCACGGCCATTAAAGGAATGAAAACTAACTTCATGAAGCATACTAAGCACCTCCAAATCTGTAAAAACTAATATGCAAGCAAAGAAAAGACGAATCAACATATTAGTTATATAAAATTGTATCTGAATATATTATACTCCAGATTAAAATGTACGTCCATAAATACAATCATATAATAGTTGAATTTCAAGAAGAAAATCGTTATAATATTAACGGACATAAAATAAGATTAATTTTTGGGAAATGAAGGAGAAAATAATGAGTAAAAAACCAACAGTCCTGATGATTTTAGATGGATATGGATTAAACGAAAACAAAGAAGCAAATGCAGTAGCAGAAGCAAAGACTCCTGTAATGGATAAATTAATGAAAGAATACCCATTCGTAAAAGGAAACGCATCCGGAATGGCAGTCGGACTTCCAGAAGGTCAGATGGGTAATTCTGAAGTAGGACATATGAATATGGGTGCAGGACGCATCGTATATCAGGAATTAACAAGAATCACAAAAGAGATCCAGGATGGAGATTTCTTTAAGAACGAAGCAATGTTAGAAGCAATTGAAAACTGCAAGAAGAATGGTTCTGCATTACATTGTTTTGGATTATTATCAGATGGTGGAGTACACAGCCACAATACACATTTATATGGCGTTCTTGAAATGGCTAAGAGAAATGGTCTAGAGAATGTATATGTTCATTTATTCTTAGATGGACGTGACACAGCTCCAACATCAGGAAAAGGATTCATCGAAGAATTATTAGCGAAGATGAATGAGATCGGAGTAGGTAAAGTGGCATCTATCTCTGGACGTTACTATGCAATGGATCGTGACAATCGTTGGGATCGTGTACAGAAAGCATACAATGCGATCGTTATGGGACAGGGAAATACAGCTGACAGTGCGATCGATGCAATTGATGCTTCTTACAAAGAAGATGTTACAGACGAATTCGTGGTACCAACAGTTATTGTTGAAAATGGTGAACCAGTTGCAACATTAAAAGAAAACGATTCCGTTATTTTCTATAACTTCAGACCAGACCGTGCAAGAGAGATCACACGTTCTATTTGTGATGATAAATTCGACAGTTTTGATCGTCCAAACGGATACTTCAAGACAACATTTGTATGCTTCACAGAATATGATGTGACAATCCCTAACAAATTAGTGGCATTCCATAAAGTAGAGATTAAGAATACATTCGGAGAATTCCTTGCAAAACACGGATTAAAACAGTTAAGATTAGCTGAGACAGAGAAATACGCTCATGTAACATTCTTCTTTAACGGTGGAGTTGAAGAACCAAATGAAGGAGAAGACAGAATCTTAGTAAAATCTCCAGCAGTCGCAACATATGACCTTCAGCCAGAGATGAGTGCTCCAGAAGTTGGTGCAAAACTTGTAGAGGCAATCAAATCTGACAAATATGATGTGATCATTATGAACTTTGCAAACAGCGATATGGTAGGACATACAGGAATCGAAGAAGCAGCGATCAAAGCCGTAGAAGCAGTTGACAAATGCGTTGGAGATGCTGTAGAAGCGATCAAAGAAGTAAACGGACAGATGTTCATCTGTGCTGACCACGGAAATGCTGAACAGTTAAAAGACTACGAAACAGGAGCTCCATTTACAGCACATACAACAAATCCAGTACCATTTATCCTTGTAAATGCAGAAGAAGGATTAAAATTAAGAGAAGGTGGATGCTTAGCTGATATCGTACCTACATTAATCGAGTTAATGGGAATGGAACAGCCAGCAGAAATGACAGGAAAATCCCTGATCGTAAAATAAGATCTTCTTAAAGACATCTTGAAAGAAGCAAGATAAGAGGATATAATAAGAATAACAGCAAAGGCGCTTGTGAGAAATCACAGGCGCCTTTTTGAAGTTCAAGTAAATATATAGATTGTTTAAGCATTATAAAAAATGCTATAATGATAATCAAGTAAGAAGAGTCGTCAGAGAGGAGTGAAACATTATGGATGTATACGAAAAATTAGAAGAATTACAGGAAAAAGCTCTGCATGATGAAACAATGAAACAGGCTTTATTAGCAACAAGAACAGAAAAGGAACCAATCATTGCTTTTTGTAAGAAATGCCAGGAGTTTGGTTATGAGATCTATCCAATGGAATTGATCAACGCAGGAGAAGAATTTTATGCAACAATGCGAAGAAGTACGAATGGTGGTGGAGAGAATTCTCCAAAACTAAGCGGTGAAGATGATATGTATGAACTGTTTATGGTAGCAATCGAGAGAGGAACACAGTTTTAAATAATAACAACTTTGCAACTTGGCGAAACATCAAAAATCTGTTAGAATACCACACAGTGTAAAAATTAGATATGATAGGGTGTTGTAATGATAGTATTACAATGCTACGGTTCGGACATTCATAATCCATTATATATTTTAAGGATTATGGATGTTTTTTGCCGTTGAAACAAATAAAATGGTATCAATCGAAAGGAGATTTAAAAATTTATGGAAAATTATTTATTTGAAAAAATGCTGGTACCAAAGGCATATATGAAACTGGCCTTACCAGTTGTATTAAGTATGATCGTATCACTTGTATACAACATGATAGATACTTATTTTATCGCACTGACTGGTGTACAGGAACTGGTCGCTGGAGTATCACTCGTAGCGCCAATGTTTACCTTAATGATCGCATTTGGAGATATCTTTGGCCTTGGTGGAAGTTCTGTGATTTCAAGATTATTAGGAGAGAAGAAAGATAATGAAGCCAAGAAAACATGTGCGTTCTGTATCTGGGTTTCTCTTGTATTTGGATTATGCATCAGTGTGATCTTATTATTATTCCGCACACAGATTCTTGGATTATTAGGAGTCAGCAAGGTTACATATGAATATGCCAATGCCTATTACACATGGATCGTGATCGGAGCAGTATCCATCATTTTCAGTATGGTGCCAAGCAACATTCTAAGAACGGAAGGATTGGCAGTCCAGTCAATGGCAGGATCTATTATTGGCTCCATTGTAAATATCATCTTTGATTCAATCTTTATCTTTGGATTAAATCAAGGGGCAGCAGGAGCAGCGATGGCAACAGTTCTTGGAAATATCATTGCGGATATTTACTATGTCTATGCAGTGATCAAGAAATCAAAGAGACTGACATGTTCCCCATCCCATATGAAGATTACAGGAAGAAGAGTCAAAGATATCTTAATGATCGGAATTCCAGCATCGATCACAAATATCATGCAGACCTTTATGATGGTCATGACAAATAATTTTTTACTCCCATATGGAACAGACAAAGTTGCAGCCATGGGAATCGCATTAAAGGTTAATATGATCACAGCCTTAGTACTCGTAGGATTTGCATTCGGAGGACAGCCGCTAGTTGGATATAATTATGGAGCGAAAAATGAAAAAAGATTAAAAAATATCTTGAAATTTTCTTATCTTTTTGAAATTGGATTAGGATTATTATTTACGATCATCATGTGCATTTTCGCACCACAGATCATCAAAGTATTTATGGATAAACCAGATATCATAACAAATGGAGCTATGATGTTAAGATTCCAACAGATGGGAATGATATTTATGTCAGTTACCTTGATTTCAACTTGTGTGTGTCAGGCAGTGGGAAATGCAGGAGGAGCTTTTGTACTGTCCATTAGCAGACAGGGAGTGATCTATGTATTGGCACTTTTGATCATGTCAAATGTATTTGGATATACAGGAGTTTTGGTATCACAGGCATGCTCAGATGTGGTAACAGCATTGATCGCAGTGGGGATTATGTTAAGGATTATGAAAAAATTTATAAAAAACTAAAAAATATAAATCAACAGATGATTTTGTCAGACTTATTACTAACTTGTATTATTCATACTTTTAGGATAGGATAAAAAAGCATTTGTGTAGTTTTGTGAAGTAGAAAGAAGTTTGAATACAAATGATAAAGCATAAGTTTTTTCAAAATAAAAAAATATGGATTGTTTCAGTGATGGAACTGATCATTTTTTGACAAATTACAATGTCACAATTCTTCCAGGTGTTACCATTGGCAATAATGTTGTGGTCGCAGCAGGTGCGGTAGTAACAAAAGATGTACTGGATAATTGTGTGATCGGTGGTATTCCGGCCAAAAAATAAAAGATATTGAGAATGATATTTTATGACATAAAGGAGAATATATATGAATAGTATTTTTCATCATGTAAGTATAAGAAAATATAAAAATCAGCCAGTAGAAAAAGAGAAAATTCTTCGGATATTAAAAGCTGGTATGCAGTCCCCAAGTGCATGAAATCAGCAACCATGGGAATTTTATGTAGTAACAAATAAAGAAAAGAGGAAGCATTAGACAACAACAGGTAAGGCTGGCAGCATGGCGAAGGACATTATGGATCGACATGGGCAGAAGTTTGATGCTTACTATAGTGTGATCATGCCAGATACCTGGACACCGGTATTTGACCTTACGGATAGGGATAGAGTTGATAAGTGGCTGAGTGATGGCAAAAATCAGCTTGAGCTAGTGATCGACAATATAATGTCAAAAAGAAAAGGTGATTTTATAGACAGAAAATTACCGAAGTGGGTAGCTGCAATTCCGGCAGCTTATATGTATGCAACAGAGAGAAAAACAAAAAATCTGTCTGGAAATTGGAAGAATGTGAAATGTGTCTTGGATGTCTTCACAGATGCCTAAAATTTGCAATCAGCTATGGCAACGGAAAAACTGACAGACATGGACAGTATAAAGATCCATATACTAGAATTTAAGAGAAAACATAGAATATCTGGAGAAAGAAATTCAAAATCTTGAAGAAAGGTACAAAATAAGCGATAATAACTTTGAAGAAAAGTACATTTCATGCTATAGAAAGGAGCAAGACAATAATGTTTAGACTAAACAACGAAACACAAATTCCAGAAATCGGATTAGGTGTCTATAAAATGGAAGCCGGAAAAGAAATGAACGATGCAGTCAAATATGCTTATCAAAGTGGATACCGCCTATACGACACCGCACAGATGTATAAAAATGAACAGGCATTAGGAGATGCCTTAAAAGAAAATAAAATTCCAAGAGAAGATATCTTTCTGATCAGCAAAGTTAATAATTGTAACCAAGGTTATGAAAAAACAATCAGCAGTTTTAAAGAATCCTTACAAAAGCTGCAGACAGAATATCTCGATGCATTTTTAGTACATTGGCCAGGACAAGACAAAGCTAGAATGCTTGATACATGGAAAGCAATGGAACATCTATACAAAAAAGGCAAGGTAAAAAGTATCGGTGTCTGCAACTTTGAAATCAGTCAGTTAACTTATCTTTTAGAACACTGTGAGATCAAACCAATGATCGATCAGGTAGAACATACACCGCTCATGCACGATGAAAAACTGATTAGTTTCTGTAAAGAAAACAATATTCAGATCATGTCATGGGGACCTTTATTAAGAGGAAATCTTGAGAACAAAAAGATGGAGGAAATCGCAGAAAAATATAATAAAACAACTGCACAATTATTGTTAAGATGGAATATTCAGCAGGGAATCATCCCAATTCCAAAATCCAAAAATGAGCAGAGATTACAGCAGAATATTGATGTTTTTGATTTTGAGATTACAAAAGAAGATATGGAAGAGTTAAATCATATGAATGAAAATCACAGGACAAGTTTTGATCCGTTGACATTTGATTTCTAACATTTCGTGGAGATTTATTTTATATGGTATGAATACAATGGATGAAAAGATGCTGAGGTAAAAAAAATATTGAATGATTACAACTTTAAAGATCATTATTTGGAAGTTAAAGAGTGGTATGACGGTTATCATTTTGGAAACACTGATATATATTGTCCATGGGATGTAATTCAATATTGTAAAAGTTTATATTTAGATGCTGCTGCTAAACCACAGGATTTCTGGTCCAACTCAAGTGGTAATGCTATCGTTCGCAGATTTATAGATAAGGCTGATATATCAACGAAAAATGAGATAGAATGTCTGATAGCAGGAGAGATTATTGAGAAAGATGTTGTACCAGAACTTACCTATGATGAGCTTGATAAAAGCATAGAAAATTTGTGGAGTGTGCTTTTTACGACAGGATGGTATGAAAAATTTTATCAAGTATGGAGTTGCATGTTTCAAGAAGGTATGCAAGGTTGTGGTTGAGGGATGATTTTTAATTAGCTGGTTTGATGACGGAAGTTATTGGTGGAATATTATAAAAATTAATCAGCATAATGCTTTCTGAATTTCTGAAAATTCTTCCCACCCTGATATGCAAAAAATAAGAAAAGTACTGCCTGTAATCCTCTTTCAATAGGAGAATGGAGTGTTGGAAAAATAGCAACAATAAATAAAATCCAACAAAGAATACTGATGATTAAATACTTATAGTGTGTTTTAGATTTCAAGTTTGTTCACCTACCACGTGATTGTGCAAATATAATTATTATGTCAAAAAGAATAATACATCTGCTAAAATGATAAGTCAATAGTTAGTATGATTTTTTTACTAAAAAATATATTACTAAAAGATTATTTTGAACATGAAATTAATATTATTTTAAATGCATATGTATAAAAACATCCAATCAAGGAAATAATACAACTATTATTTTCAGAAAGAAGGATGTGACAAAAATTGAAAAATCGTTTATGCATTGAAAATGTCATCGGAAGGGAAGTCTTAGATTCCAGAGGAAATCCAACGGTAGAAGTCGATGTACTTTTAGAAAATGGAGCCTTAGGAAGAACGATTGTCCCTTCTGGTGCGTCCACAGGAAAATACGAAGCGTTGGAGCTGAGAGACCGCGAAAAAAGATACCGCGGATTAGGAGTTGAAACGGCAGTGAACCATGTCAATCACAAGATTGCAGACCGTCTGATCGGCAAAAATGCACTCAATCAGATTGAAATTGACCAGATTATGTTAGAAGCAGACGGCACACCAAACAAAGAAAGATTTGGAGCAAATGCAATCCTTGGAGCATCTCTTGCAACCGCCAAGGCAGCAGCCAGCGGGTTAAGTCTACCGTTATATCAATATCTTGGAGGCAGTTTTGCATCCAGACTTCCAATACCAATGATGAACATATTAAATGGAGGAAAACACGCAGATAACACCGTTGATTTTCAGGAATTTATGATCGCACCAGTCGGGGCAGATTCCTTTAAAGACGCGTTGATGATGGGAACTGACGTGTATCATACATTAAAAGATATTCTAAAAGGAGATCATTTAAATACAGGGGTTGGAGATGAAGGGGGCTTTGCACCGAATCTTGAGAGTTCCGAACAGGCATTAGATCTTCTTGTTCGTGCAATTGAGATGGCAGGATACAAGACCAAAGAAGAAATTGCGATTGCTATGGACTGTGCAGCCTCAGAAATCTATGATGAAGATGAGGAAATTTATCATTTTGCAGGAGAAAGCCAGATGGCCGGAAAAGAAGTGAAACGAAATTCCGAAGAAATGGTTCAGTATTACGAGAGATTAGTGGAACAATACCCGATCTTTTCGATTGAAGACGGCTTAAATGAAGAAGATATGCCGGGTTGGAAGGTATTAACTTACCGTCTTGGAGAAAAAATCCTATTAGTCGGAGACGATTTGTTTGTAACAAATGTTATGCGTTTAAAAGAAGGAATCGAAGAAGATATCGCAAACAGTATTCTGATCAAGCCAAATCAGATCGGAACATTGACAGAGACCTTAGATGCCATCGAAACCGCTGCAAAATCAGGCTACAAAACAATTATTTCCCACAGATCAGGAGAAAGCGAAGACACAACGATCGCAGATATTGCAGTCGCAACGAATGCAGGTCTGATCAAGACAGGAGCACCATGTAGATCTGATCGTACTTCGAAATACAACCGCTTATTACGTATCGAAGAAGAGCTTGGAAGCTGCAAAAAATATGGTTTTTAAAAGGATAAAAATGTAAAAACTATCGAAAGTGTTGCTGTTTTCCTTGCAAGTTTGATATGTCTATGTTAGAATAAACCTCAGTGAATGGAAATATATTAGGAGGCATATTGTGAAAACAGCATTAACTGTAATTTTTATTATAGCATCAATTTTATTAATCATATTAGTATTAATGCAAGAAGGAAAAGAAGCGGGATTAGGTTCTTTAACCGGTGCAACGGACAGCGGAACATACTGGAGCAAGAACAAAGGTCGTTCTAAGGAAGGAACACTGATCAAAGTGACAACATTCTTTACGATCGTATTTTTCGTAACAGCAGCAATCCTTTGCTCAAGATTTATTTAGAGAAAAGATAAGCACTTCTTAAACTTGTTTTAAGAGGTGCTTTTTATGTCATAACGCCATAGGTAATATACACGATATGAAAATGATATTTCCATAAGATCAAATATATAGTAAAAAGAGTTGAATATACAGGAGAACACAATGACAGATAAACGATTTAACAGAAAAAAGAAAATTAAAGCGTTGATCAATGATCCGTATTACCAGCCAATGAAGCAGAGAGAGATCGGATACCTGATGCAGGTAGCTCCAGAAGATCGAGATGAGTTTGTTGAGATTTTAAATGAACTGGTAGAAGAAGGATCAATTGAAGTAAGCAAACGTGGAAAATACATGCCGCCAAGTGTGAAGACAGTCAAAGGAACCTTCAGCTGTACAAGCAAAGGCTTTGGATTTGTAACCGTGGAAGGGGAAGACGATGATTATTACATTCATGAGAAGAACATGAATGGAGCTTTCCATGAAGATACAGTCTTAATGCAGGTATTAGACGATCATCCAACTTCTGGAAGAAGAAAAGAAGGAAAGATTATCAAGATTTTAGAGAGAGGAATCAAGACAGTGGTCGGAACTCTTCAGAAAAACCAGAACTTTGGGTTCGTGATTCCAGATAATTTAAGATTTGACAGTGATATTTTTGTATCCAAATCTCAGTGCAAGAATCTTACCAGCGGATTTAAAGTGATGGTAGAGATCACAGATTATGGAGATGCCAGAAGAAGTCCAGAAGGAAAGATCATTGAAGTTTTAGGACATAAAGATGATCCAAGAGTTGATATTTTATCAATTGTCAAAGCTTATGGAATCCCAACCCAGTTTGAAGATGATGTCAAACAGCAGGTTGATACGATTCCATCTGAGATCAAAGCATCTGACTACAAAGACCGTATGGATATCAGAGACTGGCCGATGGTAACGATCGATGGAGAAGATGCGAAGGACTTAGATGATGCGATCACATTATCAAGAAAAGGAGAGAATTATTTACTCGGAGTGCATATCGCAGATGTATCCGAATATGTAACAGAGTATTCTCCATTAGATAAGGAAGCATTAAAACGAGGAACGAGTGTGTATCTTGTAGACCGCGTAATTCCAATGCTTCCACACCAGTTATCGAATGGAATCTGTTCCTTAAATCAGGGATGTGACAGACTGGCACTAAGTTGTATCATGAAAGTCGATCCAAGTGGAAAGGTTGTCGATCATCAGATTGCAGAGACATTGATCAATGTTGATCACCGTATGACATATACATCCGTAGCAAAAATCTTAGACGGAGATATGGAAGAACGTAAGAAATACGATGACTTTGTAGAAATGTTTGAGTTAATGAAAGAATTATCTGATATTTTAAGACACCGTCGCCATGAAAGAGGAAGTATCGATTTTGACTTCCCAGAGTCTAAGATCATTTTAGATGAAAAAGGTCGTCCGGTCGATGTTTATCCACAGGTAAGAAATGCAGCGACAAAGATCATTGAAGATTTCATGCTGTGTGCGAATGAAACGATCGCTGAGGAATTTTACTGGAGAGAGATTCCATTCTTATATCGAATCCACGAGATTCCAGATCATGAAAAGATTGATAAATTACAAGTATTTTTACAAAACTTTGGAATTTATTTAAAGAGCAGCCATGATGAGATTCACCCAAAGGAAGTGCAGAAGTTACTGACAAAGATCGAGGGGACTCCAGAAGAACCATTGATCAGCCGTTTGACATTAAGATCTATGAAGCAGGCAAAATATTCTGCATACAGCTCCATGCATTTTGGATTGTCTACAAGATATTACTGCCATTTTACATCACCGATCCGAAGATACCCAGACCTTCAGATCCACAGGATCATCAAGGAAACATTGCATAATAAATTTACAACAAGACGATTCAGTCATTACGATGCAATCCTGCCGAAAGTAGCAGAACAGTCCTCTAAGATGGAACGTCGTGCGGAAGAAGTCGAGAGAGAAGTATGTAAGCTTAAGAAAGCGGAATATATGAGAAGAAGAATCGGAGAAGTTCATGAAGGAATCATTTCTGGTGTGACAAGCTGGGGAATTTATGTGGAACTTTCAAATACGATCGAGGGAATGGTGCATGTATCCATTCTTCCGGGAGATTACTATTACTATGATGAGAAGACTTATTCTATGGTCGGTGAGAGAACTGGAAGAACCTTTAAACTAGGAGAGAAAGTAAAAATCCGTGTCAAAGATGTGGATATGATGCTTAAGAATATTGATTTTGAGTTAGTGGAGGATGATGATTATGAGCAAAGTGAAGACGGATGGAAAAAAACTCATTGCAAATAATAAAAAAGCAAGACATGATTATTTTGTAGAGGATAGTTTTGAAGCAGGGATCGTACTTCATGGAACCGAAGTAAAATCCTTAAGACAGG
Organism: Clostridiales bacterium; assembly: GCA_019423795.1. Taxonomy (GTDB): domain Bacteria; phylum Bacillota; class Clostridia; order Lachnospirales; family Lachnospiraceae; genus Anaerostipes. Next base: position 1,564 of record JAHZAT010000043.1, on the reverse strand, counting down.
GACACTGCAGCATCAAAGAAGCTTTCATCGATATTGATAATGGAGAAGCTTTCATTCATCAAATGCATATCAGTCCTTACGAAAAAGGAAATATCTTCAACAAAGATCCACTTCGTACAAGAAAACTGTTATTGCATAAATCCGAGATTTCCAAGATGATCGGGCAGATCAATCAGAAAGGATATACACTGATTCCATTAAAGGTATACTTTAGCGGAAGCCTTGTGAAAGTCCAGATTGGATTATGCAAAGGTAAGAAACTTTACGATAAACGACAGGATATCTCAAAGAGAGACCAGTTAAGAGAAGCACAGAGAGATTTTAAAGTAAGAAACTTTGGATAATTTCAAGTAAGATAAAAGATTGTATAAGAACTTGTACAAAAAGACTTGACATCTTATATAAGAGACTATATAATATAATTTCGAGACTGGGAATCTTTCCAGTCTCGAACCAAGCTAATTAATTCCGGGCTAGTAAAGGTTTCGACAGGGGTTATGAAGCTTGAGGAGCCATTGGGAGGGACCACCTTACGGTACAAACTTAAATATAAACGCAGATAATAAATTAGCGTACGCTGCCTAGTTTGCAGCAGTCAGCTCTAGATCACCTGTAGTCTGGAATCCTGGCTTCAAACATGCAGGACCCTTGACCGGTCAAGCTTTGTGCCGGTTAAAGTATTGATGAAGCTACTGAAACTGTGATCCTGTTAGTCGGAGCACAGTAGAGGGAATGAAAGAAGACTGACTGTAATGGGAGAGCCTCATGTGAATTGGCTTTTGGACGCGGGTTCGATTCCCGCCTAGTCCACTAAAGCTGAACAAGTCGAACTCTGTATATGATATTATCGTATACAGGAATATGTTTTGTTTGGTGTATCGAAGAAAATAAAAGTAACGACATTGTATGTTGCGAAAGTGATATACAGTGTCGTTATTTTTATGCTATAATGCGGATATGAATTTAACAAATCGGAATTGAGATTTCATATATTCCAAGGGATTTAATAACTGTTATATTTTATTATCAAATATCTCTCAATCCCTTGAAAACACAAAGTTTATCGCAGGTGAGCTTTCCCTTATTGTTTCCCTTGTGTTATATCGTCCCACCAGTGTTTACGAACTCTAATAAGGGCAAAAACAAGGGCAAGAAAATTATATAAAACAGTATAACACAAAATAAAAGTGACATGGTGAACTGATTGAAATGCTTCTGATTTTTGCAACAAATGATTGATTTAACGATAAGGAGATTTGATACGATGAGAACAATATTTGCAGAATACAATCCCAAGCGCAACAGTATTGATGTTTACACCTCTGTTGGCTATATGCTCCGCATTGACTGTTGGGAAGCTGAAAAGGACTTAAAAACCACACCAGGATCAGACTGTGCATTAAACGCACTCGCCATTGATGATCCTCTTGAATATGCAAAATTATATCTTGATGGAAATTTGCAGATGTGGGTAGATGCGGAAGACTCATTAGATATTTTTTAATTTTTAAACAAATACAACAGTTTAAATCGCTATTAACCACAATATTTCCGGAAAATTCAT
>JAHZAT010000042.1:4806-6652 GCA_019423795.1 Clostridiales bacterium | reverse complement strand
AAATTATGAGATATAAACATTTTAAAAATGCAGATGCTGATATTTCTGCATTAACAGTTGGTACATGGGGGATTGCAGGAGCAAACTCTGCAGGAGTGACATGGGGAAATGTAGATACAGAAGAATCGATTGCTGCCATTCGCCAGATGATAGATAATGGAGTTAATATGGTAGATACAGCCCCAATCTATGGAGACGGTCATTCTGAAACAGTCGTTGGACAAGCATTAAAAGATGGATATCGTGAAAAAGTGTATCTTGCAACAAAGTTTGGTTCTTACATCAGTCATTACACAGGAAAATCTGTAAGAGATAACAAATATAACTCCGTAGAGCGTGAAATTGATGAATCTCTTGCAAGATTACAAACAGATTATATAGACTTTTATATTATGCATTGGCCAGATGAAAATACACCGATTGAAGAAACAATGGCAGTCTGTAATATGTTGAAAAAAAAGGGGAAAATCCGTTACATTGGAATGTCTAATTCTTCCAAAGAATTAATTCAGGAAGCGCAAAAATATGCTAAAATTGATGTAATCCAGCCTCCGTTTTCTATCGTGAACCAGTCAGAAAGAGAACTAATGGAATGGGCTGAAACTCAAGGAATTGGGACAATGACTTATGGTTCTCTAGGTGGTGGAATTTTAACAGGAGCTATTCGCGAACTTCCAAAACCAGATCCAAAGGACATGCGTCAGGTATTCTATCCATTCTTTAAAGAACCGGTATTCTCTAATGTTATGGAATTATTAAAGACATTAGATAAAATTGCAGAAGCACACAATGTACCGGTGGCACAGGTATCCATCAACTGGAGTACCCAAAAGAGTTTTGTTGGTACAGCATTAACTGGAGTTAATACACCTGCACAGGCAGATGAAAATTGCAGTGCATTTGAATGGCAGTTGAATAATGAGGAAATTGCATTGATTGACAGTGAAATTGACAGATTAAATATTGGATAAGGTTTTTCTTGTGTTCATATAAGTCTTTTTATGGGGCTGTCACTTTAGTGAGACAGCCCCTATATTCATATCCATTTCTATGAACAACGTCGAAACGTCTTATCTGTAATAATTCTTGCAAAGATCAATCCAAGCGGCAAAGCCATAATAATAAGTAAAGCTTCTGTAAACCAAAAAGCACCGGTATTAATCGAAGTAATACCAATATTATAAATTGCCCGATACAAATACAATCCAGGAACCATAATAACGATGGAAGGCACAGTCAAAGAAATTCGAGGATAACCAATCGAAGTCTTGATCATAGATGCCAGAAGACCAGCAAGCAAAGCACCAAGGAATGCAGCTGCAGCTGGTGGAAATGAGGCGAGATCAACAAGTTCCAGACGAGTTGTATTTGCAATTGCTCCAATGATCCCTGCTGTAGCAGCAAGTTGTAATGGACTGTTAAACATTACGGAGAAACCTAAAACTCCAAAAAAGCTTGCGATCAGTCGAAATATCAGGTATTCTGACTTGCTTAAATTCAATGGAAGAAAATCCATCGGTTTTAAATGAAGAACTAAAGCAAGCATCCATGCAGCTAAAGTTGCAACAGCAATGATAATCAGTGCGTAAGCCAGACGTTCAAGTCCGGAACGCATATCCAATTTTGCAAGGTCAATTCCACTTGTGATAAATGGAAATCCTGGAATAATGAATAACATAGAACAGATATAACCAGCTTGATGGTGTATCGAAATATGAAATCCAGATTTCAATGCCATGAAGGCAATTGTGTATACAATACATGCCAAAGCAACGCTTGCCGCAGTGCATAGGAATAAAGTTAAATGATGTTGATTCATTTTTGCCCGGAGAAAATTTCCGGCACC
>JAHZAT010000042.1:0-4706 GCA_019423795.1 Clostridiales bacterium | reverse complement strand
GTGATCGGATGACCAATACTTTTTCTTGTATAATCATGCCAAGGAATCCGCATATGATTATGAAATTCTTCCTCCATATATATCACCCCTCCGAATCCATAAGTATTTCTAATAATTTTTTCCCAGCAATTCCAATTGGTCGGGTAGAATCGGTAAGGAGACAAATGTCTCGTGGATTAGCATGTTCCTTTACAGGAATTTCTATAATTTCACCACGATCAAGATAGTCCTTAGCAAGAGCTTCCGGACAGAAACCAATTCCAAGATCATGCTGCACCAGAGATAAGATCTGGTTCGTTGTAGCAGTTTCCATATCCGGAGAAAAAACTAACTGATTCTGATAGAAATATTTCTCATAAAAATTTCTGGTTGCTGTTCCTTCATTTAATGAAATAAAAGGAAAATCCTGCAGATCACGTAGTCTTTTCGGTGAAAAACCAATATCCCTATAAGAAGGTCCGCCAATTAAAATGTCACGGAAAGAGCAAAGTCGTTGCGATTGTAATGGATGTTCGCAATACAATGGTGTTGTCACAATACTAAAATCAACGAATCCTTTTCTCAAAGCTTTGATTGCCTGTGGTGTGGAATGGTTGGAAATTTTTAATTTAATATGTGGATAAAGTTTGTGAAACTTCTCTAATTTCGGCAGCAAAAATAAATGAAGTGCAGTTTCGCTTACTCCGATCGTAACAGTTCCAGATTTCAGATTTTTTGTTCGATTTAGTTCATCATTTCCAGAAGAAATCTGCTGGATTGCAATCGCTACATGTGCATAAAGTTGTTCCCCTTCTGGTGTCAGTTTGATTCCCCTGTGTGACCGGATAAATAAAGTGCAGCCAAGTTCACTTTCCATAATATTCATGCAGCGAGTGATATTTGGCTGATTATTATGTAAGAATTTCGCAGCTTTAGAGAAACTCTTATATTTTGCAACATAATAAAAGATACGATAATAGTCAAAAGGCATGATTGACCTCCTAGTTATATAAAATTTGTATGTTATTGATATGATATATATATTTTACATATCATTCTTCCTAAAGTATAATACAGTTGATGAAAAAGTCAAGAAAGGGATGATCAGCGTGGAAACAATTTTTCCAAGAGAAGAAAATGCAGAGCATATATTTAAAAAAATTCTGGAAAATAATGATGCCTGTGAACGATTGAGAGAGTTATTTTATGAAGAGTTTGCCAACAGTGGAGATCGTGATCTTTCGGAAAAACAGTTTGTGAAAGCACTATTTGATGCATATCAAAATAGGGATCTTTCCGCTTTCTTGATGGAAATCTGTGGAAACAGTATGTTTGATCTGTTAAGAAATGCGTTTTTGATTCCTATGAGATTCAATGATAAAGGTGTAACAAATCCTGTAAGATTAACAGATGCAGAGGGCGAGCTGATCAAACAAACATCCGTAAACAAACAGATTTCACAAAAACAATATAAAATGTTTCAGCAGATTTCAGATCAGGCGGACGATATACCGGATTATGAAATCTGTCTTGCTTATGGATTTCGTGAAAAACACGATTATCGGAACAAAAATGAAATTAACACAATGAAGATTGGGGAACATATTGGAATCCTGCTATTATTTAAACTACCTAATGAAGTAAAAGAAATGATAGAGGATAACGAAGTCTACAGCATTGTTTGGGATTTTATGATGAGACTGGAAGAACAATTACCAAGAGCGTTCATGTATTATGGTATAATGGATGAAAACAAATTTGAACAACCAAGCAGCGAAATCGGTATTTTTCTTCCTTTCCGTCACTTTGAACACCAACTAGAGAAAAACATCGAACAGGCCAATGGTATTGGTCTGGGATGTAGAGAACGTATCCTGACAATGATCAAATAAAAAGGAACTATTTTATTTATAGTTACCAATAGTAGTCATAAAAGACATCGCATGAAATACAAATATTCGTGCGGTGTCTTTTGTGTTTCTATCAATTTATGATGAGAGTGTCAAAAGTATAAATGAAATAAGGATTGACATTTTATAAAAAGTAGCATACAATATTATTGTATTAAGGAAGTAATACAATAATACAATAAGAAGGAAGGAGAACTATGGGGTGGAAGATAGATGATGGAAGACCAATCTGGACACAACTGAAGGAACAGATGATCAAGAGGATTGTGTCAGGAACCTATCCAAGCGGAGAGAAACTGCCAAGTGTCAGGGATCTTGCAGGAGAAGCAGGGGTGAATCCGAATACGATGCAGAGAGCGTTATCAGCACTTGATCAGGATGGATTAACGATCACCAACCGAACAAGCGGGCGCTGTGTCACAGAAGATGTGACGAAGATAGAAGAATGTCGGAAAGATATAGCACACAAGATTGTAAAACAATACATCAGGGATTTAGAGGAACTTGGATACAATAAGGAAGATGCAGTTGCATTGATCGGAAAGGAAGAGGAAGAATGAAGGATTTGAATTTAATAGAATTAACTGATTTAGAGAAACGGTATGGAAAGAAGGAAGCTTTAACGGGAATCAACTTAACAATAGGGAGAGGAAAGATCATCGGGCTTTTAGGACCCAATGGTTCTGGAAAGACAACATTGATCAAGTTATTAAACGGTCTGTTGCAGCCAACATCAGGTGAGATTAAAGTCAATGGTAAAGCACCTGGTGTTGACAGCAAGAAGATCATCAGCTATCTGCCAGATAAGATGTATTTTGCAGATTGGATGAAGATTGCAGATTTGATGGATTTTTTTGAAGATTTTTACGAAGACTTTGACCGTAAAAAAGCAGAGGGCATGTGTGAGACATTAAAGATCAACACCGAAGCGAAGATCAAAAGCTTATCCAAAGGAAATAAAGAGAAAGTCCAGTTAGTTTTGGTAATGTGCCGAAAAGCACAACTCTATCTGCTAGACGAACCGATCGCAGGAGTCGATCCCGCAGCAAGGGATTTTATCTTAGATACGATCTTAAACAATTATAATGAGGAAGGAACCGTGATCATTTCAACACATCTGATCGCAGATATCGAGAAGATCATGGATGAGGTTATTTTTATCAAAGAAGGAAATATTGTAACATACAAGTCAGCTGATGACTTAAGAGAAGAAAGCGGCAAATCCATCGATGCCCTGTTCCGTGAGATATTTCATACAGATGTATACAGAGGAGGGGACGAAGTATGCTAGGAAAATTAATTAAGTATGATCTGAAAGCATTAGCGAAGATTTTAGCACCATTATGGGGTGTACTCTTAGTGATGGGACTGATCTTTGGAATCAGTATTCGGTCGAATCTTGACGGAATTGGAAATACGATGATCGTATTTAGTCTTGTGGTCATTGTTGCAGTGATCGTTGCGATCTTTGTAATGAATGTGATCATTGTGATTCAGCGCTTCTGGAATGGGTTATTGCAGGAAGAAGGATATTTAATGTTCACGCTTCCAGTTACTACAAGAAGCCTGATTTTATCTAAAGTGATCAGTGCATTGATCATCAGCTGTGGGACAGTACTCGTAATCTCCTTATTGGGAGTAGAAATCATTGCGATAAGCCCGGTAAAACTTATGGATACTGTAACGTATTTTGGAAACTGGGTCATCAAAGTACATGCAGGACCATGGATTGGATATGGAGCGGTGATTGCAGTGGTAGGTTTGCTAAACGGAATCTACCATATATATGCAGCAATGGTGATCGGACAGTTGAGTAATGGCAATCGATTCTTGTTTGCATTTGTGGCATATGCAGGATTATCGATCATTGTATCACTGATCGGAATTCCAAGTATGACAAACTTAGATAATATGGGATCAAGTCTGCAGAACACATTTGGATTTGATGGTGATCTGTGGATCTATCTTGTAGAGAATATTGTGATCATTATTGTTTATCATATTGTTACAGAAGTGATATTAACGAAGAAATTGAATCTGGAGTAGGAAAAATAGGAGGGATAAGGAGAGGAGGAAAAATTATGTTAAGGAAATTGATGAAATATGATCTAAAATATTACCGTAAGATCATGCTGCCACTATGGGCTGTTTTGATCATTTATGGAATTGTCCATGGAATCAATACTGTGTTCAATTATGAAACATTTTATGATCATATCCCAATAAAGGCACAGGCTATTGTTGTTGTGACCGGTATTTATTTTATATTCTGCGTGAATATTATTCTTGTGATACAAAGGTTCTGGAAAAGCATGTATGGAAAGGAAAGCTACCTTACACATACACTTCCAGTGACTGAGAGAAAGTTGATCTTGTCCAAGGTCTTCAGTGCGATCATCATCAGTTTTACAACAGTTTTTATCTTCTTTGCAGAAAATGATATATTGATTTATATACAAAGTATTGTATATCACGGAGAAGCTTCACTTCAAGGAATACCGATTCGACATTTTCAGGATTTTACAAAAACAAAAGTTGTTTTAACCATTCTTTATATGATCATATATGGAATCATATGGACGATGCATCTGATCTATCAGGCATATACAGCAATATGCATTGGACAGATGAGAAGTAAAAACAGATTTGCGACAATGATCATTGTAGGAGCTTTTTTATTCTTGGTTGGCTATGAAATGCAAGTGGTATTGTTGCAACATAATAGATATTACAGTTGGTTTTATCTTCCGTGTCTTATTGCCTTTCTTGTGGAAATTGTGTTGTGTCATTTGGTGATTGAGTTTATTTTGACTAGAA
>JAHZAT010000041.1 GCA_019423795.1 Clostridiales bacterium | reverse complement strand
GTTGATTATCTTACCATAGCTGTATACAGTATGTCAACTACTTTTTTCATCTTTTAGAAACTAATTTTATTTCATAGATTTTCCTCTGTTTTCACGTTATAATATGAGGTAAATACATTTCATATAAGAAAGGAAACCTATCATGGAAAAAATAGCAAGTTTTACAATTGACCATTTAAGATTATTGCCTGGCGTTTATGTTTCTCGCAAAGACGCTGTTGGTTCTGAAACTTTAACAACATTCGATCTTCGTATGACAGCTCCAAATCGTGAGCCTGTCATGAACACTGCAGAGATGCATGCGATCGAGCATCTGGCTGCTACTTATTTAAGAAACAATGAAGAATGGCAGGATAAAGTTATTTACTTTGGTCCAATGGGATGCCGTACTGGATTCTATCTTATATTAGCTGGCGATCTCTCTTCAAGAGATGTACTTCCTCTTATTATAAGTACCTTTGAATTTATTCGCGATTTCAAAGGTGATGTGCCTGGTGCCAGCGCAAAAGATTGTGGTAACTATCTTGATATGAATCTTCCTATGGCAAATTATCTTGCAGATCATTATCTTGAAAATGCTTTATACGTTGCAGATGATAAAAATCTGAATTATCCAGCATAAATTTGTACATAATATAAAGGCATCTATTGTTGTACTCACAGAATTCTTTCCACGTGATTCTGTGAGTACTTATTATAAGGAGGTTTTTATATTATGAAAAATCAAAACAAAGTATATCAAGAAGTTGCCGAAGAATGCAGCCAGTATTGTCCTTGTGGCTGTGATCATTCCGTAAAGAACGTCAGTACTGGAGATGATGCAAAAGCACCAAGCTGTTTAAACTGTAAACATTTTTCTGTCTCTGAACAGCATTGTCAACTTGATCTTTATGATCAGATTGTTACAAATTTATAATTACTCTTATATGATAATCATATAAAGTAGTGTCAAAATTTTGTTAAAGAAGTCATATTTATGGCTTCTTTTTTATTTTTCCCTTGCAATATTTGAAAAGAGGTCTATTATAATAATGAGTTTATTTTTAGGAGGAAATTGTTATGTCATTACAACAAATCATAGCGATCGTCATCTTTTTATGTACGATGGGCGCTATCATCACAGGGAAGGTCCACAATACAGTTGCCTCATTAACTGGTGCTGCATGTTTGGTGCTTACCCACATTCTTTCGATTGAAGATTGTATTGACGCAGTCGATGTAGAAACCATCTGCATTCTTGTCGGAATGATGCTTTTAGTTGCAGTTATTAAGAATTCTGGTATCTTTGAATACATAGCGATCAAAGCTGCAAAGATTGCAAAGGGTCGTCCTTGGCCAATCATGGTCATCTTTATTTTGATCACAGCTGTATGTTCTGGAATGCTTGACAACGTTACGACTGTATTGTTAGTTGGTCCAATGACCTTAGCTATCACAAATATCTTGAAAGTTGATCCTGTGCCATATATTATCACACAGATCATGGCTTCCAATATCGGTGGTACCGCTACACTGATCGGTGACCCACCTAACATCATGATTGGTAGTGCAGCGAAATTAAGTTTCGTAGATTTTATTTTAAATACAGGTGTAGCTACTATATTTGTTATCATCGTTGGTTTGATCTGTATGTATTTTATATATGGAAGAAAGTTGTTTGTAGAAGATGAAGCCATTGCCAAAGTCATGCAGCTAGATGAAAACAAAGCGATCAAAGATAGAAAACTTATGCATGAAAGCGTGATCATTATCATTCTCGTTGCTTTATGCTTTATTTTCCATGATCAGTTAGGCGTGCAGTCTTGCACCGTTGCAATCGCTGCGGCATGTATCATGCTTCTGATCGGCGGACAGGAACCTGAAGAAATCATTTCAGAAGTTGAATGGCCAACCATTCTTTTCTTTATTGGATTATTTATCGTTGTCGGTGGTATGAAAAAAGTTGGCGTTATCACAATGCTTGCAAATGGATTAATTTCTATTACTCATGGTAATATGGTTGTTACAATGATGGTCATCTTATGGGTTTCCGCAATTGTATCTTCTTTCTTAGACAACATTCCATTTGTTGCAACATTGATTCCTATGATTCTTACCATGCAGTCAGAAGGAATGGATGTCACTCCAATCTGGTGGGCATTATCACTTGGAGCTTGTTTAGGCGGAAACGGAACTCTGATCGGTGCTTCTGCAAACGTTGTTTTATCTGGTATTAGTAAGAATAATGGACATCCTATCACATTTGGACAATATTTTAAGATTGGATTCCCTATGATGATCTTATCTATTGCCGTATGTTCTGTATTTCTTTTGATTCGATTTGCTTAATGAAAAATTATGGAATATAATATTTATGAGAGGAGAGTGATCTTATGAATCAAAATACTGTAACCGGAGATTTTATCAATATTAACCTGCGTCAGTTAGGTGCTACCTCTATTAAAGAGTTCAATAGTATTATGCACATTGCTGAGTTTGATCTTGGCGATGGACTGATTGTTTCTTATGTTTTTAACATTACACGACACAACAAATATTTCCTACAGCGTATGCAACCATATGCTATGGTACATGGTAAATTTGCCAGTGATCAGGAAATCATTGATTTTATCACAGAAGATCTAAAACGTTTTGAAAACGCTAAAAACAGTCACAATTTCGATACTTTCCTTCTGATTTCCCATCTGGGTCATCATATTACCGAAAATATTGAACAGCTATTTTTAAATTATAATGTTGATGCTGATAAATTAGAAGCAATTGAAGATTCTCTGGAAGATTCTCTTGTTGAGATTCAATCCTTATTTGAGAAATCTGATAAGCTAAATTTACCAAAAGACTAACACTTATAAAAGTTAAAACTGCCCTTGAAGCTAAATGTTTCAAGGGCGTTCTTATTTTTATCAGATAATCTACATAATTAAAAAGCTCACAAGCTGTATATTCTCTATACATCCTGTGAGCTTTCATCTTCTTATTGAATATCAACGACAATCTTCTTGTCACCTTTGTCAACCGAAGCCTTGACAACAGTTCTGATTGCTTTTGCAATTCTTCCCTGTTTCCCAATTACTTTCCCCATGTCACCTTCTGCAACATGAAGTTCTAATACGACTGCATCGGCAGTTTCTTTTTCTGTAACTGTCACTTTATCTGGCTGATCAACGAGGGCTTTTGCAATCACTTCTAATAAATGTTTCATGCACTGCCTCCTGTCTTAAATCTGACTATTTTTCGATTCCTGCAGCTTTTAATAATTTAGCTACTGTATCTGTAGGCTGAGCACCTGTTGCTAACCATTTCTTAGCAGCTTCTTCGTCGAATTTGATCACGCTAGGATCCTGATTTGGATCATATGTTCCGATTTCTTCGATGAATCTACCATCTCTAGGGGATCTAGCATCTGCTACTACTACTCTATAAAAAGGTGCTTTCTTCTGTCCCATTCTTTTTAATCTCATTTTTACTGCCATTTTGTTTTTACCTCCAAAAATCTTTCTTTTCTAAATTAATTATTATTTTCTATAACTAAGGCCTAAAAAGGTAATTTAAATCCACCTCTTTTACCACCTTTGCCACCAAACATACCTGACATCTGCTTCATCATCTGTTTCTGATTCTGAACCTGTTTGCATAAGCGATTAACTTCTGCAAGTGGAACTCCTGCTCCTGCTGCGATTCTTCTCTTTCTTGAAGCATTGATGATCTTAGGATTTGCACGTTCTTCTTTCGTCATGGAATAAATGATCGCTGCTGTCTTATCCATCATACCATCATCAATATCAAGTCCCTGCATCTTATTTCCAATACCCGGAATCATAGATAACAGATTGGATAATCCACCCATCTTCTTCATCTGATCCATCTGATCAAGAAAATCGTTAAAATCAAATTCCGCCTTCTTCATCTTCTCCGTCATGCGAAGTGCATCTTCTTCATTGATCGTCTGCTCTGCTTTTTCGATCAATGATAATACATCTCCCATACCAAGAATTCGGCTTGTCATTCGGTCTGGGTAGAACTGCTGAAGATCTTCAAGTTTCTCTCCCATACCTACATATAAAATCGGCTTTCCTGTTACGGAACGGATAGAAAGTGCTGCACCACCTCGTGTATCACCATCCATCTTCGTGATGATAACTCCATCAATACCGACTTTCTCATTAAATTCTTTCGCCACATTGACAGCATCCTGTCCCGTCATGGCATCAACGACCAGAATACTCTGGAATACATCAACTTTATCTTTGATCTCGATCAGCTCTGTCATCATATTCTCATCAATATGAAGACGCCCTGCTGTATCCAGAATTACGATGTTGTTTCCATTCTTCTGTGCGTGTTCTACGGAAGCTTTCGCAATATCTACTGGATTCTGCTTATCTCCCATTGTAAAGACTGGTACTCCGACTTTCTCTCCATTGACCTGAAGCTGTTTGATCGCTGCTGGACGATATACGTCACAGGCTACTAACAGTGGTCGTTTCCCCTTCTTCTTATACTGTCCGGCAAGCTTTGCACAAGTTGTTGTCTTACCTGCACCCTGAAGACCTGCCATCAAAATGATCGTAATCTCATTTCCTGGACGAAGCTGAATCTCTGTCATCGTAGATCCCATCAATGCTTCCATCTCTTCTTTTACGATCTTGATTACCATCTGTCCTGGATTCAATCCGCTTAATACATCCTGTCCTACGGCTCTTTCCTGTACAGATTTGATAAATGTCTTTACGACTTTGAAGTTAACGTCGGCTTCTAGTAAAGCTCTCTTAACTTCTCTCATTGCCGCTTTTACATCATCTTCTGTTAAACGGCCTTTACTTCTTAAGTTCTTAAATACACCCTGAAGTTTCTCGGATAAACTTTCAAATGCCATTGATTCACCTCATCTAAGTTATAAATCTTCTAAAACCTGATTGCATACAGATTCTATTTGCCTGATGTCTTCTTTCATCTGCTCTTTATCTTCTCTAAGAAGCCTTCTGGATAAGGTATGGATCTCTTTGATCTTCTCCTTGGCCGTCAAAAACTTCGCTACCAGATGGAGTCTTGCTTCATAATCTGTCAAGATCTTATCGCATCTCCGGATCATGTCATGCACTGCCTGTCTAGTAATTCCAAACTCAGCTGCAATCTCCGTAGCTGTCATATCATTCAAAATATGTTCGCCATAAATCTCCTTCTGATGCGCGGTCAACAATTCGCCGTAAAAATCATATAATAAATTCTGTTCTACGATTCGTTCCATCTGATACTCCTGTAAAGCAATTTTCCTTTACCAGATGTTAGTTTAGCGAATTTTACCGTCTTTGTCAAGTATTTTTACTTGCACAATACAATTTTTACTTGAAAAACTCTGGCTTTTCTGTAAAATGAAAAGAGCGATTCTATTTAATTATAAATCAAAAAGAAAGGTTATACAATGATTCAGGCAAATAATGTAACTTTACGTTTAGGAAAACGTGCTTTATTCGAAGATGTAAATATTAAATTCACAGAAGGTAACTGCTATGGACTGATCGGTGCCAACGGAGCAGGAAAATCCACTTTCTTAAAAATTCTTTCCGGAGAGATTGAACCTTCTAAGGGAGATGTAACGATCACTTCCGGACAGCGTCTTTCTGTTTTAAAACAGGACCACTATCAATACGATGATCATATCGTCCTTGATACGGTTATGATGGGTAACCAGAGACTATATGAGATCATGAAAGAAAAAGAAGCTTTATATGCAAAAGAAGACTTCACAGATGAAGATGGTATCCGTGCCAGTGAGTTAGAAGGCGAATTTGCTGATATGAACGGATGGGAAGCAGAATCTGATGCTGCCACTTTATTAAATGGTCTTGGAATTCCTAGTGATATCCATTACACAAAAATGGCTGACTTAAACGGCTCACAGAAAGTCAAAGTCTTACTTGCTCAGGCCTTATTTGGAAATCCAGATATCCTGCTGCTTGACGAGCCTACCAACCACTTAGACTTAGATGCTATTTATTGGTTAGAGGAATTTTTGATCAACTTTGATAACACAGTTATTGTTGTATCTCATGACCGTTATTTTTTAAATAAGGTATGTACTCATATCGCAGATATCGATTATGCGAAGATTCAGTTATTCTCTGGAAACTATGACTTCTGGTATGAATCCAGCCAGCTTCTTACAAAACAGATGAAAGAAGCGAATAAGAAAAAAGAAGAAAAAATGAAGGAATTACAGGACTTTATCGCAAGATTCAGTGCCAATGCTTCCAAATCAAAACAGGCTACTTCCAGAAAGAAAGCCTTAGATAAGATTCAGTTAGATGAATTAAAACCATCCAGTCGTAAGTATCCATATATCAACTTTAAACCAAACCGTGAAATCGGAAATGATGCTTTGGTTGTTGAAAATCTTACAAAGACGATCGATGGCGTGAAAGTCTTAGATAATATTTCTTTCTTAATGAAACCAACGGATAAGATTGCTTTCGTAGGACCTAACACATTAGCTGCTACAACATTATTTAAGATCTTATCTGGAGAGATGGAACCTGATTCTGGTTCTTACAAATGGGGAGTGACTACAACTCAGTCTTATTTCCCAAAAGATAATACAAAAGACTTCAGTCAGGATGAAACGATCGTCGAATGGCTGACTCAGTATTCTGAAGATAAAGATGCAACATTTGTCCGTGGATTCCTTGGACGTATGTTATTTTCTGGAGAAGACGCTTTAAAGAAAGTCGGTGTTTTATCTGGAGGAGAGAAGGTTCGTTGTATGTTATCGAAATTAATGATCAGCGGTGCAAACATCTTACTTCTTGATGAACCTACAAACCACTTAGATATGGAATCTATCACTGCTTTAAATGAAGCATTAAAAGATTTTTCTGGTGCATTATTATTTACTTCTCAGGATCATCAGTTCGTACAGACGACAGCAAACCGTATCATGGAAATTACTCCTAATGGTCTGATTGATAAAGAATGTACTTATGATGAATATCTGGAAAATGATGAAGCTGCCAGAAAACGTCAGGTTGTTGAAATTGAAGAAGACGATGAATAATTTTATGATTTTTAAAAGGAAATTTTGTAATTTAGAATGATCATATTAAAAGAGCACAGAAGGTTTGTTACAGACCTCTGTGCTCTTTATTTATATTTTTATTCATTTTCCTGATCATAAGTATCTAAGAATGAATGTTTCACTCCATCTTTCTTATATGCAATGATCGTCTTTAAGTTGACATTTTCCACACTCTTAAAAATATTGGATTCTACATATGGATTGATCTCTTTCATCTTTGCGATCAGCTGTTTTGTCTCCATCCTCTTAGACTTAGCTACACCATCCGGATTACATGTGGTACAAGTATCTGTAAATTTGCATGCACACTGAATAAAGTGTAATCCGTTATAGTCTCTCCAATGTTTGATATCGTCCTCACGGATCAGATACATCGGACGGATTAACTCCATTCCTTCAAAGTTTGTGCTGTGAAGTTTTGGCATCATTGTCTGCACCTGTGCTCCGTAAAGCATTCCCATAAGGATCGTCTCAATAACATCGTCGTAGTGATGTCCAAGAGCGATCTTATTACATCCAAGTTCTTTTGCTTTGCTGTATAAATATCCGCGGCGCATTCTTGCACACAGATAACATGGGGATTTCTCAATCTCATATACTGCATCAAAGATATCAGATTCAAAGACTGTGATCGGGATATCTAATAATTTGGCATTATTCTCGATGATCTGTCGGTTCATCTCATTATATCCAGGATCCATTACTAAAAACACCAGATCAAAATGAAATTTGTTATGACGTTTTAACTCCTGAAATAATTTTGCCATCAGCATGGAATCTTTTCCACCAGAGATACAGATTGCAATCTTGTCATTCTCCTGTACAAGATCATATGTCTTGATTGCTTTTACAAATTTGGAAAATAACTGTTTGTGGAACTTCTTTCGGATACTCTTTTCGATTTCCTGTGTTCTTGTCAGTTCTTTTTTCTTTCCTTTACCTTCGGCTTCTTTGTTACTCTGCTCTGTTTTCTGATCATTTTCCTGTTCTTCTTTCATCAGAGATAACAGCCACCCCGTGTATCCACCTTCTAAGCTCAAAACATCGATTCCTTCTTCTGACAAGTTCTCTGCTGCCTCTTTGCTGAAGATTCCCTTTGTGCAGTATAAAATGACTTTCTTTCCTTGATCAAGATATTCCTTTGCCTGTGCTGCAAGTTCTTCTTCATCTGCTGCCACTACAGCTCCGGGGATCATTCCATAAGATGTGTTTGATTCATCTCTCATATCAAGAAGCTGATAGCTTCCTTCTTCTAACTGTTTTAATTCTTTATATGAAATATTAATATTACTCATGCTTTCAACCTTTCTATCGTATCCTACTATATTTGTAGGGTTCCAATCACTTATTATAGAGAGAAAGCTTTCAAAATACAAGAGAAAATCGTATCATTTTTGCATCAGTTATTGTACACATTATTGATCATAAATCCATATCCGCTCCATTCCACTGGAATATATGTCTGATTTTTATTTTGTATTGCGTAAACTCCTCCACTTCCTGAAATCTTTGTATATGGATTCTTTGCTGATTTAGCTTTTTCATATTGCTGTAATACACTTGCATTTCCAAGCAGATTCTTCTTAAGCCCAAATTCTGATTGTTTTAGATTCAAATATGACAAAAAACCTGACGGTATATCTTCGATATGTTTCGCAATATCTTTCCAGTTTTGCGTATACTCATACGAATACACATCGATTGCAAGAATCTGATCTGTATACGCATCCATGATCATATTAACAGATTCATCTTCCTGTGCTGCATCCGGCACTAATGTCACATACCAAACTAAAAGATTTTTAACATTTGACACAGAAGTTTCCGTATCTGTTGTTGTAGTATTATTTTGTTTTGTAATGTATATATATAATTTTTTATATGTAACTTTCCAGTCAGAATTCACCCGATAAGAAATCTTCATTTTCTCAAACAATTGATTGATCTGCTTTCTAGCTGTTTTTTCTACATCTCTTCCATCCACTGTTCTTGATGATGGTCTTACTGACACACTCAAAATATGATTATTGATAATTTTTAATTTTTCCAATGTTGTTTGTGTAGATTCCACTGAAATTTCCACCGGATTTAAAGATAAATTCTCACTTTTTCCAAAAGTTTTCCAGTCTGTCAATCTGGACTGAATATTGGGAAAAAAGCAAAAAAGAACCGTCAACAAAAATGCTGTTATAACTAAAAGAACATTTCTAATCTGTCTTCTCATAATGTCCTCCTCCAATGGTTATGATCGCAGTTGTTCCCTTTTCTTCCTGACTGATAAATTCCATATCACCTTTATGAATTCTCACTATTTCTTTACATAGAGCCAGCCCCAAGCCTACTCCTCCTTGTTTTCTTGATCTTGATTTGTCAACCCGATAAAATGCCTCTGTAATTTTATCAAGTTCTCCTTTTGGCATTCCGCAACCTGTATCTGAAACATAGATCTTTGCCCCTTCCTGCGCTGGGCAACACTCAATTGTCAAAATACCTCCCACATTCATGGATTTTAAGGAATTATCGACTAAATTTAAAATCAATGATTTTAAAAGATCTGCTTCCACTTCACAAATCGTTGGCTTAAGATTTAAATTCACTAAAATTTTCTGTTCTTGCAGCCGATACTGCATAGAAGATATCACCTCATGAATCATTGGCACAAGATTTTGTTTCTTCATTTGAAACTCTTGATTTTTTAAAACAAGAAGATTCATTAATTTTAATGATAAATTTTGAAGACGCTTTCCTTCCGAATAAATATACCCACATGCTTCCTTTTGTTCCTCTTCTGAAAGATTTTCAATTCGCATCAAATCTGCATAGCCAATAATCGACGTAAGCGGTGTTTTCATCTCATGGGCAAGACTTCCCATAAATTCTTCCTGATTTTTTAATAGTTGATTTAATTTCATCAATTTTTCTACCAATTGCTCTGTCATATAGTTAAAATTAATTGAAAGTTCTCCAATTTCATCTTTTGTATTTACTGATACTCTGACCGAATAATCACCATCTGCAATCTGTTTTGAAACTTGTGATAATTTTTGCAATGGCCTTGTAAGAATTGATGCAAGAAAATATGATAAGATAATCTCCATTCCTATAACTACCATGAAAATCTTACGAAAACTTATGAGTTGCTGATGCCTTGTTTCATAAACTTCAGAAATATCATAGGAGCCTTGAAACACCATCGTTTCTTTTCCATAAGTGATCTTGCTTGTAATCTGATAAAAAACTTTATTTTTATTTTTAAATATCACAGCCTTCCCTTGTTTGCTCGAAAATCCACTACTGTTTCTAAAATTGTCATTTTCCCGATTATAATAAAGTGGCTGTTTCCACTGTACTACACCATCTTCTTCTTTTAACAAACGAACAGAGCTGTCTCTTAACAATCTTTGTCTGTTTAATCGTTTCAAAACACTTACAAACGTCTGGTTTTGATAAGTATCATCCATCTCATCAATTTCTTTTAACATTCTTAAGATCATCTCATAAGAACCTCTTGCTGATTTCTTTTCCTGTTTTATGGAAGCTTCATAAGAATACTGAATTAAAAGCATTCCTCCAAATCCAAAAGAAAATGATACGATCAGCATTGTCACGATCATTAATTTCCAACGAAATTTCACTTTGCTACCTCCAGACGATATCCCATCTTTGGAACAGATATCAAATAGTTTTCCCATCCAACTTTTTTACGCACTCTCTGTACATGAAGATCAACGGTTCTGCTTCCAGGGATATAATCTCCACCCCATACACGATCATAAATCATTTCTCTAAACAAAACACTTCCTGGATTTCTTGCAAATAACAGCAAAATATCATATTCCTTTTTTGTCAGATTAATATAAACACCATCTTTTAATACAGTTCTTGAATCTGTATCGATTTCCAATCCTAAAATTCGAATCATGCGATCTAGCTTTTTATATCGTCTTAATACGACTTCAATTCTTGCTAATAACTCCATAATCTCAAATGGTTTTACAATATAATCTTCTGCACCAAGTCTTAATCCATTTACTTTATCAGACAATTCTCCTTTCGCTGTGAGAAAGATCACTGGTATATCTAATGGTTTTACATATTCTAAAATTTCAAATCCATCAGCTCCGGGCAGCATAATATCAAGTAAGATCAAATCTGGATATTTCTTTTCAATCATATCGATCGCAGAAAGTCCATCATATGCACATTCACAATGATAACCGACCTTTTTTAAACTTAATGCGATCAGATTTGAAATTGGTTTTTCATCTTCAACGATCATGATGTTTACCATATTTACTCTCTCCTTATTGTTATATTTCCTTATTGTTTTCTATCTTTGCTGCCCAAAACCGTTTTTTATCTTAACACTTTTATGCATCAAATTTGCATCAATTCATCTCTTACGTAAAATTTTCATAAATGAAAAAAGGAACAAAAACAGGCACAATTCCTACTTCTGCTCCTTATTCTTACTCTGACCAATAATTATACATACTGAATATTGGCTACGCTTGTACTAAACGCATAACTTACCATATTTAATATACTTTTTACAACTGTCGTACAAGCATGCACGATATATCTAATATCTTCTTCCACTGTATGTGCAAGTTTCATATATGAATTATGAATGCTTCGGATATAAGATGTCAATTCTTCTACGGAATCATACGCTACAACTTGTTCTTTAATCTTTAAAGCTTCTTCTGTCTTAAGAAAAGCTTTCATTCCATATTTTAAATCACGCTCATAATAGCAGTGATCTTTTACATTCCCTGGATAGTGGTTGTTATGCGGAAATGTAAAATAGTCCGCAATATAATGAACGATCACACCAAGACGTGCACAGCGTCTCATATTCATTCCTTGTTCTTTATTGTAATTCGCAATAAATTTTGAAATCTTATGTTCAATATCATCAAATGTAATATCAAACTTATGAGGTGTCGTCACAAAAGATGGTCTGCAGTCTGGCCAGATACTTCCTACATAAAATGGCAATCTATAATCAAATACATTATCAAGTTCCATAGAATCCATGATCTGTCCTGCAAGTGAAATATGTGATTTCTTTCTCATATAAATGATACTCCTTATATAGGGACAATATCTGAACTTATCTTCCCTTCCAGATATCGTCATCAACAGTTTTGTTACACCCTTTGATTCAAATTATATATCCTTGTCTGTTAATATGCAACAAAATGGAGAATTCTTTATATTTTTTTAAGATTTCTACTCTATTTTATTTAATCTTCACAATATTTCCGTAATAAATCTATTATCTTTACACTGTTAAACCCTTTTCTCGCAAAATACCCATAATATTTCTGAAAATTTTCCTTTGTAACTGATCCTTTCTGTCGGATTCTCTTCTGTACTTGCTCCTCCAGAACGTCATCTTCTTCGTATTCATACTCATCAAAGATTCGTTCTAAAATCTCTGTGCCAATTCCCTTCTTTCTAAGATCCATCTTGATCTGAATCCTACTCTTAGTCTCTGCCTTATATTCCATATAACGACGTACATATTCTTCATCATTGATATAGCCAAATGATTCTACATATGCAATCGCGCCTTCTGTGATAAATTCTGGAAATTCTGCTCGCATAAGACGATCTTTTAGTTCTTTTCTTGTACGATCCTGATATTTTAACAATGACATAGCTTTCAACTTAGCTCGGTGTAGTAACAGCTTATTCAATTCTTCAAACTCTTGCTGCCCAACCTCGTCTTTTTCATGAAATCCTAATCGTCTTACTTCATTATAATAAAGCAGGCAGTACTTTTCTTCATCGAAGAAAAGCCTAACCTGCTTTGTTCCCACTTTATCTAGTTTAGTGATGATCATTATTCTTCTTCAGAAATCTGAGTCTCTGCCTTCGGATCGTTATTGGCATTCTCAGTGTCTTCATCTAATAATCCATAATGAACACGGATTGCATGTTCTACTGTTTCTGCAATATCTGGATGTTCTTCTAAATACTTCTTGCTATTCTCTCTTCCCTGTCCGATCTTCTCTCCATTGTATGCATACCACGCTCCACTTTTATGAATGATATCTGCATCTGCTGCCAAATCTAAGATATCTCCATACTTAGAGATTCCTTTTCCAAACATAATATCAAATTCTGCCTGTTTAAATGGAGGCGCTACTTTATTCTTAACAACCTTAATTCTTGTTCTGTTACCGATCATCTCTCCTGCCTGTTTTAATGTCTCTGTTCTTCTAACATCTAATCGGATAGAGGAATAGAACTTCAGCGCACGTCCACCAGTTGTAGTCTCTGGATTACCAAACATCACTCCAACCTTCTCACGTAACTGATTGATAAAGATAACCGTACAATTAAATTTACTTACAACACCTGTTAACTTACGAAGTGCCTGTGACATCAATCTTGCCTGAAGACCCACATGAGAATCTCCCATGTCTCCATCAATCTCTGCCTTAGGTACTAATGCAGCTACAGAATCGACGATAATGATGTCGATTGCCCCAGATCTTACCATTGTCTCTGTGATTTCAAGTCCCTGTTCTCCTGTATCTGGCTGTGAAATATAAAGGTTATCAATATCAACTCCTATATTCTTCGCGTAAACAGGATCTAATGCATGTTCTGCATCAATAAAGCCTGCAATTCCGCCTCTCTTCTGAACTTCTGCTACCATATGAAGAGCTACGGTTGTCTTACCACTTGATTCTGGTCCATAAATCTCAATGATACGTCCTCTTGGCACTCCTCCAACTCCTAATGCAATATCAAGACTGATCGATCCTGTTGGTGTAACTTCAATTGTACGATCTGCCTGATAATCTCCAAGCTTCATAACAGATCCCTTACCGTAATCTTTCTCAATCTTAACTAATGCTGCATCTAATGCTTTTAATTTCTCTTCTTGTTTCATAATATATGTTATTCTCCTTTAATTTCAAATATTTATCTACATTCTTCTATGCTTTGATTCCTGTCTAGAGTATAGCATATCTCCATACTAAAAAACAAGTGTTCGAACGAATATTTGTTCGATTTTTATTTCTTCCAATCCTTTTCAAAAAATTCTTCTACTAATGCATGTCTTACCATCATTAATGCACGACATACCGCCATTTGTCTGACTTTCTGTCTGTTCCCATTAAACTGATATTTGCTGACTTTTGTCTTTCCATTGACACTGACACCAATATAAACAAGCCCTGCTTTCTTCTCTGGTGTCTCTCCTCCAGGTCCTGCAAGTCCTGTAATTCCAACTCCGACATTTGATCCTGCCCGTTTTGCAACACCTTCTGCCATCTGTTTTGCAGTCTCTTCTGAAACTGCTCCAACTGTATTTAATGTTTCTTCTTTGACTCCCAGATATTTCATCTTAGCTTCATTTGCATATGTGATAAAACTTTCATTTAAGACGTCGGAAGCCCCTGCGACATTGACTAATCTTGCGGTAAACATGCCAGCTGTACAAGATTCTGCTGCAGCGATCGTATAGTGATGTTTACTCAACATATTGACTACAACATCTTCTAATGTTTCATCTTCTTTTGTTGTAAAGATCTTATGTCCAAATCTTCTGTATAATTCTTCTGTTACTGGTGCTACAAATTTCTTTGCCTCTTCTTCACTTGTCGCTTTTGCTGTCACTCGAAGATGGACTTCTCCCAATTTGGCATATGGGGCAACTGTAGGATTTGTCTGTTTTTCAATTAAATCTTCAATCTCTTCAGCAACCTGGCTTTCTCCCATACAGTCAATTTTCACAACATCAGAATACAGCACTTCTGAACTTAATTCTTTTAAAATTGGCTCTACCTGATCGTGGAACATTGGAATCAATTCACTTGGAGGTCCTGGGAGTAGAACTACTTTCTTTTCTCCTTTTGCATGAATGATCATTCCAGGTGCTGTTCCATTTTCATTGTATAAAACATCACAATCTTCTGATATCAGTGCTTGTTTTAGATTATTCTCTGTCATGCTTCGATGGCTGCTTGCAAAATATTCTTTTAATCGTCTTAGTGCTTCTTCATCTTCTACAAGCTTCTGCCCACATGCTTTCGTTGCAACTTCTTTTGTAAGATCATCTTTCGTTGGTCCCAATCCACCAGATAAGATCAAAATATCAGATCTTTCAAATCCTTGTCTGATCACATCTTCTAATCTTTCTTCGTTGTCACCTACTGTTGTTTCAAAAAAAACGCTTATCCCCAATGAGGCTAAGCGTTCTGATAAGTAGGCAGCATTGGTATTCACGATGTTTCCTAATAAAATCTCTGTTCCTACGCAAATAATTTCTGCTGTCATAAATATTGTTCCTTTCTGGATTTAGTTCCCTTCAGATAAGACCTGTTTATTCTTCACTAAATAATCAACTAAAGAAATAATTGTTAAAGCTGTCGCAATCACGATCAATACATTCTCGATCATAACAGCTGTGCTTGTTCCAAGGTCAATGATCAGCATGATGATCATAAACATCTGGAAGTTTGTCTTAAATTTTCCCCAGTAGCTGGCTGCAATAACGATTCCATTGTCAGAGGCAATCAAACGAAATCCACTGATAATAAATTCTCTTGCAATAATGATGATTGCTACAATGGATGATAAACGATGCATTCCAACTAATGCGATCATAGCTGAACTAACTAATAATTTGTCCGCCAATGGATCCATAAATTTTCCAAAGTTTGTTACCAGATTATATTTTCTGGCAATATGTCCATCTAAAAAATCTGTAAGACTTGCTAGAATAAATACAATAACTGCGATCCATTTGCTACAATTCCCTGCATAATCTGTAAGCAAGAAAAATAAGAATACCGGAATCATAAGTGTTCTTAAAATTGTTAACCTATTTGGTAAATTCATAATCTACTTCTCCTATCACATCATATTCTCTACCCTGGGTAATTTTAACATAAACAAAGTCTCCTGTCATCAGTTCTTCTGGAGAATTTATAAAAACGCATCCATCTACCTTTGGTGCATCCATATAAGAACGTCCAACATAGATGTCATCTTCAAATAAATATCCCTCAACCATAACTTTGATCGTTTTACCAACTAATTGCTGAGTGTGTTCATAGGAGATTTCCTGCTGAAGGCTCATCAGTTCATCTCTTCGTGCTTCTTTAACTTCTTCATCAATCTGATCCTCAAATGTCGCTGCCAGTGTGTCTTCTTCTGGTGAATAAGTAAAGACTCCTAAACGGTCAAATTTACATTCTTCCACAAAATTCATTAATCCTTCATGATCTTCTTCGCTCTCTCCCGGGAATCCTGTGATCAATGTTGTACGGATCGTGATATCAGGAATTTCTTGACGAAGTTTCTTGATCACTGCGACCAGATCTTCTCTTGATGTTCTTCTTCCCATTCTCTGTAAGATACGGTTCTCGCTATGCTGAATCGGCATATCAATATAATTGCAGACTTTTTCTTCTGTCTTGATTGCCTCGATCAACTCATCTGTGATTTCTTCCGGATAACAGTATAACAGACGAATCCATTCGATTCCTTCAATCTTGCAAAGTTCATGAAGTAATAATGGAAGCTGTTTTTCTCCTGTTAGGTCTTTTCCATAAAGTGTTGTTTCCTGAGCTACCAGAACTAATTCTTTCACTCCTTCGGATGCAAGGCGTTTTGCTTCATTTAATAATTCTTCCATTGGAACACTTCTGAAATGTCCACGAATCTTTGGAATGATACAATAGCTGCAACGTTTATCACATCCTTCAGCAATCTTTAAATATGCCATATGATTTCCTGTTGTTACAACACGTTCTACTTCTGAGTTGTCTGGAAGGTAATCAATACTTTCGTAATGTTCAAAATGTTCTCCAGCATTCTCTGCCAGTGCCATATTAACTGCTTCCACAATAGAATCATAACTTGTTGTTCCAAGAACAGCATCAATCTCTGGAATCTCTTTTAAAATCTCATCTTTGTAACGTTCTGCAAGACATCCTGTCACAACTAACGCTTTTAAGTTCTGTTCTTTATATTGTGCCATCTCTAAGATCGTATTGATACTTTCTTCTTTAGCATCATGGATGAAACAGCAAGTATTGATTACAATTACATCTGCCTGTGTTTCATCATCTGTTAAAGTGTAGCCATTCTTGGTCAAAAGTCCAAGCATCACTTCACTATCTACTAAGTTTTTATCACATCCAAGCGAAATAAATAATATTTTCATTTCTCTTACTCTCCAAACAGTTTCTTAGATTCTACGCAGTTTTTCATTAACATTGCAATCGTCATTGGCCCAACTCCACCTGGAACTGGTGTGATCGCTGTTGTCTTTGGTGCAACTTTATCATAATCTACATCACCACAAAGTTTGTTATTTTCATTTCTGTGGATTCCAACATCGATAACAACTGCCCCGTCTTTTACATAAGAATCATCAATAAATTTCGGTTTACCAATTGCTACAACTAAGATATCTGCGCGTTTGCAGACCTCTTTTAAATCTTTCGTATGAGAATGGCAGATTGTGACCGTTCCGTTCTCACGTAATAATAACATTGCCATAGGCTTTCCTACGATGTTACTTCTTCCGACTACCACACATTCTTTTCCATCAATTTCAACACCAGATCGTTTTAATAACTGAATTACTCCGGCTGGTGTACATGGTAAGAATCCTTTTTCTCCGATCACCATATTTCCAACACTGACTGGGTGGAATCCATCAACGTCTTTCTTAGGATCGATTGCTAACAACACTTCATCTTCATCTAAATGTTTTGGAAGTGGAAGTTGTACTAAAATTCCATTGATCTTAGGATCTTTGTTGCATTTGTCAACGATCGCCATTAATTCTTCCTGTGTTGTCTCTTCTGGAAGTTCATAGCTTACAGATTCGATTCCTACATATTCGCAGGCACGTTTTTTGTTACGTACATAAACGCTTGATGCAGGATCTGCTCCTACCTGGATTACGGCAAGAGCAATATCTTTTCCTTCTGCTTTTAGCTGTGCTACTTCTTCTTTTACTTCATCTTTGATTTCCTGAGAAATCTTCTTTCCATCAATAATCTGCATTGTATTTCCTCGTCATTTCTTTTAAGCTTTTAAGTATTGTGTTTTATATATTTTTTCTCTTATGGTTTTAGAATAATCCTGTGATAACTCCATCGTCATTCACATCAATTCCTTCTGCTGCTGGTTTCTTTGGAAGTCCTGGCATTGTCATGACATCTCCTGTTAAGGCTACTAAGAATCCTGCACCCGCATTGACATAAATCTCACGGATCGTGATATCAAATCCTTCTGGACGTCCAAGTTTCTTAGGATCATCAGATAAAGAATACTGGTTCTTTGCCATACAGATTGGAAGATGTCCATATCCAAGTTCAGTAAGTCTCTTCTTCTGACGTGCTGCAGCTGCTGTGTATACAACTTTGTCTGCACCATAGATCTTTGTTGCGATTGTCTCAATCTTTTCTTCAATTGTTGTATCTTCATATGTATATAATGGTTTGTAGTGGCTTTCTTTATTCTCTAATGTACGGAGAATTGCTTTCGCAAGTTCGATTCCACCTTCTCCACCTTTTTCCCATACCTGAGATAACGCAAAATCACAATCTCTTTCTTCGCAGAAATTCTTGATAAATGTAAGTTCTGCTTCTGTATCTGTTGCAAACTGGTTTAATGTTACAACAACAGGGACTCCAAATAATTTTAAGTTCTCAATATGTTTCTCAAGGTTTACGATACCTTTACTTAATGCGTCAATATTCTCCTCTGCAAGGTTATCTTTTGCAACTCCACCATTGTATTTTAAAGCACGTACAGTTGCTACTAATACGACTGCATCTGGATGAAGATCTGCCATCTGACATTTGATATCCATGAATTTTTCTGCTCCAAGGTCAGCTCCAAATCCTGCTTCTGTGATCGTGATATCAGATAATTTTAATGCTAATTTTGTAGCCTGTACACTGTTACATCCATGTGCGATATTCGCAAATGGCCCACCATGTACAAAAGCTGGTGTATGTTCTAATGTCTGGATCATATTTGGTTTTAAGGCATCTTTTAACAATGCTGCCATTGCTCCAACTGCATTTAAATCTTTGGCTGTGACTGGTTCACGATCCATATTGTATGCAACAATGATCTTTCCTAAACGTTCTTTTAAATCTGCCATGTCATTTGCAAGACAAAGAATTGCCATGATCTCAGATGCTACTGTGATCACAAAATGATCTTCACGAACAACTCCATCTACACGGCGTCCAAGTCCGATGACTGTATTTCTTAACGCACGGTCGTTCATATCGATACATCTCTTCCATACAACATCTCTTGTATCGATATTTAACTTGTTTCCCTGCTGAATATGGTTATCAAGCATTGCTGCTAATAAATTGTTCGCAGATGTGATCGCATGGAAATCTCCTGTGAAATGAAGGTTTAAATCTTCCAT
The DNA here is from genome assembly GCA_019423795.1 of Clostridiales bacterium. GTDB lineage: Bacteria > Bacillota > Clostridia > Lachnospirales > Lachnospiraceae > Anaerostipes. Next base: position 53,144 of record JAHZAT010000041.1, on the reverse strand, counting down.
TGGTACAACCTGGGCATATCCACCACCTGCTGCTCCACCTTTGATACCAAAACAAGGTCCAAGAGATGGCTCACGAAGGGCACAGATTGTTTTCTTTCCAAGTTTATTTAATGCCTGAGATACCCCAACACTTGTTGTTGTCTTTCCTTCTCCTGCTGGAGTTGGGTTGATTGCTGTTACAAGAACAAGTTTTCCATCTTCATTATTCTTTACTTCATCCATAAAATGAGAATCAAATTTAGCCTTGTATTTGCCATATAATTCAAGGTCATCTTCTTTGATTCCAATATTTGCTGCAACTTCTTTGATTGGTAATAATGTAGCTTCCTGTGCGATTTCAATGTCTGTTTTCATAATGGTTTCCTTTCTATAGATAATCTTCTTTGTATTGTTCAAATTGTTCTTCACTCATAAGAACTTTCCTTGGCTTGGTTCCTTCTTCTTCTCCGACGATTCCCGCTTCGCATAACTGATCCATCAGTCTTGCTGCCCGGTTAAAGCCGATCTTGAAAACTCTTTGAAGGCTTGCGATCGAAGCCTTGTCTTTATCAATAATAAATTTGGCTGCATCCTCAAAATATTCATCCCTCTCCTGCGATGTCGCTGCTTTCACTGCAGCTGTCTGAATCTTTTCCTGAATATCTGCACCATAGTTGTCTTCTACGTTGTTCTCTTCTTTTAAAAATTCTACAACCTTGCCGACTTCTTCATCACTGATAAATGCACCTTGCACACGGATTGGTTTCTGATATCCGGATGGGTAAAATAACATATCACCCTTTCCTAATAACTTTTCAGCACCATTCATATCAATGATAGTTCTTGAATCAACTCCCGATGATACCGAAAATGCGATTCTTGAAGGTACATTTGCCTTAATAAGTCCTGTGATAACGTTAACGGAAGGTCTCTGTGTTGCAATAACCAGATGGATTCCTGCGGCTCTGGCAAGCTGTGACAAACGCACGATTGCGTCTTCTACTTCCCCTGGTGCAACCATCATAAGGTCTGCAAGCTCGTCTACGATAACTACGATCTGTGGAAGTTTCTTAAAATCTTCGCCTTCCATACCATTCTTAATCGATTCCTCTACCTTCTCATTGTAACCTGTTAAGTTTCTTACATTAACTTCTGCAAACTTCTTATATCTCTCTCCCATCTCCATCACAGCCCAGTTTAATGCACTTGATGCTTGCTTTGGATCAGTAACGACTGGAATCAATAAATGTGGAATTCCTTGATATGCACTTAATTCTACAACCTTTGGATCGATCATAATCAGTTTCACTTCTTCTGGAGTTGCTTTGTATAAAATACTCATGATCAAAGTATTGATACAAACCGACTTACCAGAACCTGTCGCTCCCGCGATCAATAAATGAGGCATCTTAGCAATATCTGACACGATTACCTGCCCTGCAAGGTTCTTTCCTACCGCAAATGCTATCTTTGATCTTGCCTGTGCAAATTCCTGATTCTCGATCAGGTCTCTGAGCATGACCATCTGGTTTGTCTTATTCGGAACCTCGATTCCGATTGCCGACTTTCCAGGAATCGGTGCTTCAATTCTTATATCAGCTGCTGCAAGGTTTAATTTGATATCATCTGCAAGATTGACGATCTTGCTCACTTTCACACCCTGTTCCGGATGTAATTCAAACTGTGTAACCGATGGTCCACAGCTAATATTGGTAATTGTAACATGAACTCCGAAATCTTCCAATGTTTTTTGTAGTTTTTGTGCTGTCTGCCGTAGTTCTTCTTTATTATTATTCGATGTTTTCTTCCCTTTTTCTAATAGCGATACTGGTGGAAACTTATAATCTCCTTCTCTCGTCCGAACTTGCGGAAGAATCTCTACTGGCTTGATCCTTGTTTCTTTGTCTTTATTCACCAATGATCTCTTTGATGCTTTTGGCTGTACTGGTTCCATTGGTTCTATTGATCGTTCTTCAACTTCTGGAGCTGGTTGTACGATCAAATCATCAAAATCTTTTTGCATCTGAACTGACGCTCTTGGTTCTTCCTCCATCACAGGCATCGGTGAAGCTTCTGATGGTTTGGGTCTTCCTAATCTAAGATCTGGAATATTCAAAGAACGTTTCTTCTTCAGTTCTGATCCTTTCGATTCTTTTTTCCCCTTGACTCGTTGTTTTTTCACTGCTGTTCTTTCTTCATCTTCTTCGATCATAAAGAAATCCACGGCCTTTTTAAGAAAACTAAGGAGTGAGCGTTCCGTTACAAGGATCACTGAAATGATAGATACCAACATTACGACTAAAACACTTCCTGCTCCACCAAGTTCCTTATAAAGAAATGAACCGATCAATGCTCCTATAAATCCTCCACCACGATGCGTTCTTCCACTAAATAAAAATGCCGAATAGGCATCTTTTACTTCAAATACCATTTGAAAAATTGTAGAAATCATGCACAATAGTAAAATCGTAAAGCAAACTTTCTTTATCGCAAGGCTACTATAATCATTTGAAATTAGAAGGATCACTAATAAAAACGCTACAATCGGAACAATATAATATGTTGTTCCAAATGCCCCGAAGAAAAATGTACTAATACTATTTCCTATATATCCACATATCCCAAAATTGCTTAAAAATAAAAAAATGAAAAGAGCAAAAACAACTAATACTGCAATCTCTTTGTAAAATGGTGCAAAATCTTTTTGTCTTTTGCGTGTTCGTTTCTTTGCTGCAGAGGACGTCTTTCTCTTTCTCGTTTTCTTTGCTGCCATAGAAATTGTTACCTCTCTTGCTGTATACACTTTGTATACATAATCTGCGTATTTTCTTATTTTACAATTAAATATCAAAATACGCAAGTCCAACCATAGAAAAAGGAAAATGTATTCCTCTTCCATACATTTTCCTTTTTCTTTTCACATTTAATATTGTGCTGTTTCTGGTGGGACAAAGCTTTCCGCTTCTTTCACAAATTTCTTCACTTGAATTCCTGCTTTTACAACTGGAATATTTGTACCTGCTCCTGCTACACATCCACCCGGACATCCCATTCCTTCGATCAAATAGCCATTTTTCTTTCCTGCCTTTGCTTGTAAAAGCATTTTTTTGCATTCTGCAAGTCCTTCTACATGATCGATCTTTACTTCTGTTCCAGGATAATATTCATCAATACATGCTTTGATCGCTCCGGCAACTCCACTTGCAACTGCATATCCACGTCCTGCTCCAAATGCATCATTTAATTCTTCTTCTTTATCATACGTATTAAAATCAATTTCTTTAGCATCAAACATTCCTGCCAACTCTTCAAATGTGATTACAAAGTCAACCTCACTTCGAACAGTTCGTCTTGATGCTTCGAGTTTCTTTGCAACACATGGTCCTACGAAAACAATTTTAGCATTCGGTGATGCGATTCTTGCCGCTCTTGCTGTTGCAACCATCGGAGTTAATGCATTTGAAATCTCATCGATCACCTCTGGGAAATACTTCTTTCCGAGCATAGACCATGATGGACAACACGATGTCAATAAGAATGGTAATTTCCCTGTTACCACACTATGAACATAATGTTTCGCCTCTTCCAATGCTCCTGCATCCGCACCAACCGCAACTTCCCATACATCTGCAAATCCAATATCAAGAAGTGCTGCTTTAATTTTATTTGGCGTCGCTTTTGGGCCAAATTGCCCGACAAATGCTGGAGCTAAGATTGCAATTACTTCCGAACCTTCATTCATTGCCTTGATCAACTGATAAATCTGAGATTTATCTGCAATTGCCCCAAACGGACAATTTACCATACACATTCCACAGGAAACACATTTATCCGGATTAATCTTAGCCCTTCCTGCATAATCTGTTTCAATTGCTCCAACTCCACATGCATTTGCACAAGGACGTCTTCTTTCATAAATCGCACCATATGGACAAACTTTCTTGCATTGCCCACATTTAATGCATTTTTCCTGATCAATATAAGAGTATCCTTCTTTAAAACTAATAGCTTTCTTCGGACAGACTTCCATACATGGATGTGCCATACATCCCTGACACTGTTCACCTACAATAAATGCTTTTTCTTTACATTCGTTACAAGCAGATGGAATGACCTGAAGAAGTGGCGGTTCATAATATTTTTCTGAAATATTACTTTCATCAATTCCTTTGGTGATTCTTGTTGGCTTATCCGCTGGATTTAAAGACATTCCCATTGCAAGCCTCAATCTTTCTCCTACGATCGCTCGTTCTCGATATATACTGTCTCGATATTTTGCAACTTCCCCTGGTACGATCTCATATGGAAGATCTTCAAGATCCTGTAAATTTTTTTGTTCATAACCAAATTTTGCAATCTCTTTGAAAATTCTTCTTCTGACATTCCGAACCGGTGTCTCTATTCCTCTCATGATGTTTCCTCCTTTTATGATGTTTCGACATGGTTTGTGTTTTTTTTAACATACTTGTTATTCTTATCATACACCAAAACAGGAATATCATAAAGCTATTATCTGTTTTTTATTCAAATTTTCTATTTATTTTTAGATTGATTTATTTTTTCAATCAATTTGTCTGTCGCCTCTTTCATCCCACCCATTTCATCGATCAGACCTTCCTGCACTGCTTTTTCTCCTGAAAGGATCGTACCAACGTCTTTTACCTGCTGTCCGATGTGAAGCATCAATTCTTCCACTCTTTCCTTTCTCATCTTACAATGATCACTAATAAATGTAGTAATGCGATCCTGAATCTTTTCAATATTACGATAACTTTGAATCACTCCGATAAACGTCCCAGAACTTCTCACTGGATGAATCATCATTGTTGCACTTTTTACAATAAATGAATGATCTGCAGCTACAGCAAGTGGTACTCCAATCGAATGGCTTCCTCCAAGAACAAGCGATACGGTTGGTTTCCCAAGCGATGCAATAAGCTCTGCGATCGCAAGTCCACATTCTACATCTCCGCCAATCGTATTGATCAAGATCAAAATTCCTTTAATACTTTGATCCTGCTCTGCCTTTGCAAGAAGTGGAATCATATGTTCATATTTCGTTGTTTTTGCATTCTGTGCAGATAGCTGATGACCTTCAATTTCACCAACGATCGTCATGATCAAAATTCCATTTTCCTGTAACTGTCCAAATTTTTCTATTTCTTTTGTTTCATTATCTTTCATACTAAATTTTACCTTTCCATATTATATTTCTATATAAAAAAAGAAGGAAGTGTCTTCTTACTTCCTTCTTTAGTATGAAATCTAATTTAATTTCTATTCATCAATCTCAAAAGAAATTAACAGATCTTCTTGATTTACCTGTTCTCCTTCTTTGACATAGATCTTATCAACCTTACCATTAACTGTAGAAACAACTGTTGTCTCCATCTTCATGGCTTCGACTGTCATCAGTGGCATGTTCACTGTAACTTCATCACCTTCATTGACAAGAACTTTACCAACTGTTCCTGGAATTGTTGATCCAAGATGTGCTGGATTTGATTTATCTGCCTTGACTCTTCCGTCTGTCTTAACCTCCAAGTTCTTATCAAGGACTTTGATCTCACGGATAGATCCATTAACTTCAAAATCTAACAGACGATATCCATCTTTATCTGGCTCTGTCATATCAATAAATTTGATGATCAGATCTTTTCCTTCATCTAATCTTAGGGTTGTTTCTTCACCTTTTCTTAATCCATAGAAGTATACATGACTTTCAAGTCCTGTTACATCGTTGTAAGCCTCAAAATGTCTGCAATAATCTTCATATACTTTTGGATATAATGCATAACTTAATACTTTCTGGCTTAAAACATCTGGATCTTCCATATTATCCATATAGAAGTTTTCTTTTAATCCCTTTGCAATATAATCAAAATCTTCATCTGGTAATAAACTTCCTGGACGCACATCGATCGGTTTCTTATCTTTTAATACGATCTTCTGTAATTCTTCTGGGAATCCACCTTCTGGCTGTCCGATCATACCTTCAAAATATTCTACTACAGAATCTGGATAAGATAAATCTTTACCAGCTTCTAGGATATTATCTTTTGTTAATCCATTCTTGAACATAAAGATTGCAAAGTCTCCAACCACTTTAGATGATGGTGTTACTTTGACGATATTTCCAAGTAAATGGTTTGCATCTCTATATAATCCTTTGATCTCTTCAAAGTCATCTGCTGCACCCATTTCTTTCACCTGAGCTAACAAGTTAGAATACTGTCCACCTGGAATCTCATATTTGTAAATCTCTGTGTTTGGTGCATCCATTCCGCTCTCAAACTGTTTGTAGATTGGACGGATTCTTGCATAGTACTGGCTTAATTCTGTTAATTCATCTGTATCAAGTCCTGTATCACGCTCTGTTCCTTTTAATGCTTCTACTAAAGAGTTCATACATGGATTACTTGTCATAGAACTCATAGAACCGATCGCACAGTCAGCGATATCAAGTCCTGCTTCAGATGCCATCAGTAATGTACTGACACCATTTCCTGTAGAATCATGCGTATGCAGGTTGACTGGAATGTTTAATTCTTCTTTTAACGCACTTACCAGTTTCTTCGCTGCATATGGTTTTACAAGACCTGCCATATCCTTGATCGTAAAGATATGTACACCTAAACTTTCTAATTCTTTGGCTTTCTTTACATAATAGTCTAATGTATATTTTGTCTCGTTAGGATCTGTGATATCTCCTGTGTAACAGATCGTTCCTTCTACAATCTTACCTGTCTTTAATGCTGTTTCAATCGGCATTTTCATATTCTCAACCCAGTTTAAGCTGTCAAAGATACGGAATACATCGACACCTTTTTGAGATGCTTCATTGATGAATTTCTTAACAACATTATCTGGATAGTTACTATATCCCACAGCATTGGATGCACGAAGTAACATCTGGATCAGTGTATTTGGCATATGCTGTCTTAATAATTTTAATCTCTTCCATGGAGATTCTTTTAAGAAACGATAAGCTGTATCATAAGTAGCTCCACCCCAAGCCTCTACAGAGAATGCATTCTCCATAAATGCGTTTGTCGCATCAGAGGCTCCAACTAAGTCTCTTGTTCTCATACGTGTAGCCATTAAAGACTGCTGTGCATCACGCATGGTTGTATCTGTGATCAATAATCTCTTCTCATTTAACAGACTCTGTGTGAAGTCTTTTGCTCCCATCTCTAAGAACTTATCTCTGGAACCATATATCTTCTTCTCTGTGTCATATTTTGGAAGAGTTCTTGCCTCAAAATCTGGTTTATCAAGAACTGCTTTCTGTACATTAACCATTTTATTTCCTAAGAATTCAAGGATCTTTGTTGCTCTGTCCTGGCTCTCTGGAAGTAAGAATAATTCTGGTGTATCTTCAATAAATGTTGTATAGCATTTTCCTTCACGGAATGTCTCATGGTTTAATACGTTGATCAGGAATGGAATGTTTGTCTTAACTCCACGGATACGAATCTCTTTTAATACACGGATAGATTTATCAACTGCTCTTCCAAATGTACGATCATGAGAAATAGCTTTTACTAATAAGCTGTCATAGTATGGTGTGATCTCAGCTCCTGCATATGCGTTACCACCATCTAATCGAATTCCGTTACCAGCCCCAGAACGATATACTGTGATCTTACCTGTATCTGGCAGGAAATTATTCATTGGATCTTCAGTTGTGATACGTGTCTGAATAGAATATCCATTACATTTAACATCTTCCTGAGAACCAATTCCGATTTCTTCAGAATCTAAAGTATATCCTTCTGCCACAAGAATCTGTGTCTGTACGATATCAACACCTGTTACCATCTCTGTGATCGTATGCTCTACCTGTACACGAGGATTCATTTCAATAAAGTATGCATTATTATTTGCATCTACTAAGAACTCTAATGTTCCGGCATTAGAATATCCTACATGCTTTGCAAGACGAACAGAAGCTTCAAAAATCTGTTTTCTTACTTCATCTGGTACACTAAATGCTGGAGCATATTCTACAACCTTCTGGTGTCTTCTCTGTACAGAGCAATCACGGTCAAATAAATGAACCACATGTCCATACTGGTCACCAATGATCTGAACCTCGATATGTTTTGGACTCTCTAAGTATTTTTCAACGAAAATCTGATCATCTCCAAATGCCTTCTTGGATTCATCCCTTGCTTCTGCATATTCTTTTGGCATCTCTTCTGCTGAGTGAACGATACGCATTCCACGTCCTCCACCACCATTAGAGGCCTTTAACATCACAGGATATCCAACCTGGTTCGCAATCTCAGTCACTTCTTCTAGTCCGTGAACCGCATGGTCTACACCAGGAATGATTGGCACATCAGCTTCAATTGCCATCTGTTTAGATGAAATCTTATCTCCCATTCTACGCATTAAGCTTGAAGATGGCCCGATAAATGTGATTCCATTCTTCTCACAGGCATCTACAAAATCTGGATTCTCTGATAAAAATCCATAACCTGGATGAATTGCATCTACGTTCTTTTCTTTTGCAATACGAATGATCGTATTGATATCAAGATATGCATCGATTGGTCCTTTGTCCGGATTTAGCTGATAAGATTCATCAGCTTTGGAACGGAATAAGGCATAACGATCTTCTTTTGAATAGATACCAACCGTTGTAATTCCAAGTTCATTCAAAGCTCGGAAAACTCGGATCGCAATCTCACCACGGTTTGCAACCAATACTTTTTTAAACTTCTTTAATTCCATGGTCATAACTCCTTTTCGAGGTTTATCTTTTTAAAAAAATGTATTTTTAAGAATGATTATATCGCAAAACGTCTTTTTTTACAATACTTGTATGAAAAAAGAATCCTGATTTATAAAAATCAGGATTCCTTGATAAAAATCTTATTCTTCTGTTTTTTCTTCTTCGTTAGCTAATGCTTTCATGCTTAAGCTGATCTTCTTATCATCTTTCTTGAAGTCAACTACTTTAGCTTCGATTTCCTGTCCAACGCTTAATACGTCAGATGGTTTGTCGATATGTTCTTTTGCAATCTGAGAAACGTGAAGAAGTGCATCGATTCCTGATTCTAATTCAACGAATGCTCCGAAATCTGTCATACGTGCAACTTTACCAGTTACAACACTTCCTACTTTGTATTTCTCTTCTGCTTTTAACCATGGATTTTCTTCTGGGAATTTTAAGCTTAATGCAATCTTTTCTCCCTGAATATCCTTGATCAGAACTGTTACTTTATCTCCAATATTGAAGACCTTCTTAGGGTTTTCAACACGTCCCCAAGACATTTCAGAAATATGAAGAAGTCCGTCTGCTCCACCTAAATCGATGAATGCACCGAAGTCTGTTACGTTCTTAACTACTCCTTCTACTTTCATTCCTGGTTCGATCTTCTCGAATAATTCTTTCTGTTTTTCTTTCTTAGCAGCTACTAATAACTGTTTACGATCTCCGATGACTCTTCTCTTACGAGGGTTGAACTCACTGATAACGAATTCGATTTCCTGTCCTTCATATTTCTTTAAGTCTCTTTCGTAAGAATCAGAAACTAAGCTTGCTGGGATGAATACACGAGCTTCGTCGATCAGTACGCTTAATCCACCATCTAATACCTGAGCTACAGGTGCTTTTAAGACTTCTTTGTTCTCGTAAGCTTCTTCTAAACGTTTGTTTCCTTTTTCAGCTGCTAATCTCTTATAAGTAAGAAGAACCTGTCCTTCTCCATCATTCACTTTTAATACCTTAGTCTCCATAGTATCACCAACTTTAGCAACAGTTGTTAAATCTACGTTGGCTGAATCATTAGAGTATTCACTTCTTGTTAAGATACCATCTGCTTTGTATCCGATGTTTAAGATGATCTCATCTGGTTTCACATCGATAACTGTACCTTTCACTACCTCTCCGTTGTGAATTGTCACAAAACTTTCCTCTAATAATTCTTCAAAACTCTTTTCTGTCATGCTAGCATGAACCTCCTTGATAATTTTCTGTGGGGTTGAGGCCCCCGCTGTAATACCTACCTTACCAGTCGATTCAAAAAGTTTCAAATCCAGGTCTCTAAGTGTCTGCACAAAAAAAGTGTTCTCACACTCTTTCTTACTAATCTCATATAACTTCTGGCTGTTGGAGCTTTGCTTATCTCCGATCACAACCATTGCATCTACGCCCTTAGCGATAGACTTTGCTTCCAGTTGACGCTCTTCCGTGGCATTACATATTGTATTACATACTCCTATATCATAACCCTTTTTATTCAGAATTTCAACTAAATCTTGAAATTTCTTGTAATTAAATGTCGTTTGTGATACAAGAGTGGTTGGCTTATTAAGATCAATTCCATCAAGCTGACTTGCTTCTGAGATGATATGTACTTCTCCAGTACACCATCCTTTAATTCCCTGAACTTCCGGATGCTGCTCACTTCCAACAATGATCACCTGATTGCCATCGTTGCCTGCTTTCTCTACAATCTTATGGATTTTTCTTACAAATGGACATGTCGCATCAACTAATTCTAATCCTTTTTTATAGATCAGATCATAGATCTCTCTTGCAACTCCATGAGAACGGATGATCACGGTTCCTTCTTCCAAAGCTTCTAATTCTTCTCTGGAATTGATCACTTCCACACCCTTTTTCTTCAGGTCATTGACAACCTCTGAATTGTGAATGATCGGTCCGTATGTGTATACATTTTTCTTCCCTGCTTCTTTGTAAACCGTATCAACCGCACGCTTCACCCCGAAACAAAATCCTGCTGTTTTGGCTAAAATAACTTCCATCTTTACCCTCACTGTTTGTAAATGAACCTTTGCAAACGCAATTATTTTACTTTCTCAAATTCCGCAACGATCGCATCGACAACTTCTTCGATCGTCATATCAGAAGAATCAACAAGCACTGCATCGTCTGCCTGTTTTAGGGGTGCGATCTCTCGTTCCATATCCTGACGGTCACGGATGATGATATCTTCTTCAATCTTATTAAAATCCGCTTTCACGCCTTTTTCTACTAACTCTTTGTAGCGACGCTCAGCTCTTACTTTGGATGATGCTGTTAAATAAATTTTCAAATCTGCATCTGGCAGTACATTGGTTCCGATATCTCTCCCGTCCATTAAGATATTGGCTGTCTTGGCAAGATCTCTCTGAAGATCCAAAAGTGTTGCGCGAACCGTCTTATAAGCAGATGTTTTAGAAGCCATATTTCCAACTTCTTCGGTGCGTATCAGACCATTTACGTTCTCCCCATTTAATAATACTTGCTGCACCCCATCTTCATAATTGATACTTACATGAATATCTGGGCACGCTTTATTGATTGCTTCTTCATTTTTTGGATCGATCTCGTGTCTGATAAAATAAAGTGCCATAGCACGATACATCGCCCCTGTGTCTACATAAATAAATTCTAGTTTCTTTGCAATTGTTTTTGCAATCGTGCTTTTCCCTGCTCCCGCTGGTCCGTCAATCGCAATACTGTACATTACCTTTTCCTCCTGATCTGCTTCTTGATATACTAATTCATTCCTGCAAGATAGCCTGTTGACCATGCGATCTGTAGATTAAATCCACCTGTAACCGCATCAAGATCTAAGACTTCTCCTGCAAAATATAATCCTTTGACTTTCTTTGATTCCATCGTTCCAGGATCTATTTCTTTCACATTAACTCCACCCTGTGTGATGATCGCTTCTTTAAATCCTCTGACTCCAGTGATCGTAAGTTCAAGACATTTTAATAAAGAAACCAAAGTTTCTCTTTCTTTCTTCGTGATCTCATTAACTTTCTTATGTTCTGGAATTCCTGATAATTCTACGATAACAGGTATCAGCTTTTTCGGCAAAAGATTATCCAAAGAATTTACAAAATCTTTATTGAGTGCCTTGTTGAAATCTTTTAATACTCTGTGATCTAATTGGTCTTTATTAAGTGCCGGTTTCAGGTCAATCATAAATTTTAATTCTTTTCCTTGATATTTTCCGATATAACTGCTGGCACTTAAAACAACCGGTCCACTAATTCCAAAATGCGTAAAAAGCATTTCTCCAAAATCTTCATAAATCTTTTTGCCATCTGCTGTCATCTTCACTGCGACATTTCTTAAGGACAATCCCATTAGCTGTTTGCAGAAATCTTCTTTAATCTCAAATGGCACAAGTGCCGGGGTAAGTTTTGTCACTTTATGTCCTGCTTTTCTTGCAAAATCATACCCGTCACCCGTAGATCCTGTTGTCTGATAGGACATACCTCCTGTTGCAACAATGACTTTATCAGCCTTCACCGTGTCTCCAGATGCCAATCTAACTCCTGTTACAGTTCCGTCTTCACTCAGAATCTTTTTAACTGTTGTATTTAAATAAATATCAACATTCTCTTTTCTAAGCCCTCTCTGCAATGCTGCAATAACATCCGAAGAATGATCGGATACTGGAAATACTCGGTTTCCTCTTTCTACTTTGAGCGGGCATCCAAGCTCTTCTAACAATTCCATCATTGCATTATTCGTAAATGAATAGAAACCACTGTACAAAAACTCTTTATTCGTTACGACATGATCTAACAATTCTTCGACCTCACAGGCATTTGTCACATTACAGCGGCCTTTTCCTGTGATAAATATCTTCTTTCCTAATTTTTCATTTTTTTCGTATAAAGAAACATCGTTTCCACATTTTGCTGCCTGATATGCAGCCAGCATGCCAGCAGCACCGCCACCGATAATGATTACTTTCATAGGTTACTTCCTTCTATAATATTAAAACTCGATTCCAGCTTTCTTTCTTGCCGTCTCAAGTACTTTCACAACCGCAACAGTCTCATCCAAGAATTCCTTCGCTGTTTCATAATCTTTTTCATCGATCATTCTTGCAAAGTCCGTAAATTCCTGTGTCATACGGTGATGATGCTCTGGTGCTTTATATTCTTCTGTAATTGTTGCACGAACCATCGCTCCTGCTGCGTCTTTTACTTTCTCTTTAACATTTTCATCGACATAGATTGTCTTCAGTTCAGAAGCAATATTCGGTTTAGAATCTATCTTCATAAATCCTTTTTCGCCCTGAATGCTGACATATCCCGGACTGTCTGAATCCTTACTTCCAGTACAGACTGCGCTAAATCCATCATATTCCATCACAAGTGTTCCTGATGTATCGATTCCATTTGGTCCAACATTCGGATAATAAGTTGCATTCTTTGGTTCCCCGAACAATCCCACACAATAATGAACATTATATACATTGATATCATATAATGAACCGCCATAATACGCTGGATCAAAAGAGTGTGTGATATCTCCTTCTAAATATGCATCATAACGGCTTGAATACTGAGAATAATTGCACAGTGCCATACGAATATTTCCTAGTTTATTTAAGTTTTTCTTCATCTCATAGAACACTTCATTGTGAAGTACTGTAATTGCTTCAAAAATAAATAATTTCTTTTCATTTGCGATCTGTGCCAGTTCTTTGGTTTCCTCATAAAACCCAGTAAATGGTTTTTCAAGAATTACATTTTTTCCTGCTAATAATGCCTGTTTCGCATATGGATAATGGGCACTGTTGACCAAGCCAATGTAAACAGTATCAGCTTCTGTCTTTTTCAATAACTCTTCATAGTCTGTGTAGACTTCTTTGATCGCATACTGTTTTGCAAGTTTTTCTGCCTTATCCCTGCTGTGAGGTCTTGCAAAAACTGCCGTTCTCTCAATTGTTTTCACTGGTTCCATTGCAAATAATGCATCTTCGATGATCTTTCCTGTTCCAATCAGTGCGAGTTTCATAAAGGTTCCTCCATTTCGTATCTTTAAAATAATACCTCAATACATTTTATCATAAATTCTTCTTATGGATGAATAAACATAGCATCCCCAAATGAGAAGAATCTGTATCTTTCTTTAACTGCGATATTATAAGCATTTAAAATATGTTCTCTTCCAGCAAGAGCAGAAACTAACATTAATAATGTAGATTCTGGCAGATGAAAGTTTGTGATCAGTCCATCAATTACTTTAAATTTATATCCTGGATAGATAAAGATGTCTGTCCATCCGCTCTTAGCATGGAGTGTCCCATCTTCTTCTGCAACAGATTCCAATGTTCTTGTACTTGTTGTTCCGACAGAAATAACTCTTCCACCATTTTTCTTTGTCTCATTGATGAGTTTCGCATCATCTTCTTCGATTCTGTAAAATTCAGAATGCATATGATGATCTAAGACATCATCTACTTTGACAGGACGAAACGTACCAAGTCCTACATGAAGTGTCACATATGCGATATTGACTCCCATGTCTTTGATCTGCTGCAATAATTCTTTTGTAAAATGCAATCCCGCTGTTGGTGCTGCTGCTGAACCATCATATTTGGCATAAACTGTCTGGTAGCGGTTCTTATCTTTTAACTGATGAGTAATATATGGTGGTAATGGCATCTGCCCAAGTTCATCTAACACTTCTTCAAAAATTCCCTCATATTCAAACTTCACCAAACGGTTTCCTTCATCAACAACATCAATGACTTCACCAACTAATTTCCCATCTCCAAAAGAGATTCTTGCTCCTGGACGTGCTTTCTTTCCTGGTTTTACAAGTGTTTCCCATACATTGTCCTGTTTTCTCTTAAGAAGCAGAACCTCAACTTTTCCACCTGTTTCTTCTTTAGCCCCGATCAGTCTTGCTGGAATTACTTTTGTATTATTTAACACAAGACAATCTCCTGGTTTTAAATAATTTACAATGTTATGGAAGATATCATGCCCGATCTCTCCTGTATTCTTATCTAATGTTAATAATCTGGAACTTGATCTGTCCTCAAGCGGATCCTGAGCGATCAGTTCTTCTGGTAAATCAAATGTAAAATCTGATACTTTCATCTTCTCTGTATCCCTTCTATATATTTCTTCATTTTTCTAATATTCAAATACATTTTAGTATAACACGAACCACCATGATCCGCAACGCACATCAGATAACCTGATGTGCAAGCCACTTTCTATTTCTAAATCGTACTGTATAAATAATTGCACGAATCGTCCAGTCCGTAAACATTCCGATCCACACTGCGATTGGTCCCATATGGAACACTCTTGCAAGTACCATTGCAAGTACAACTCTGCAAAGCCACATACATAACATGGATGTCGTCATCGTAAACTTCACATCTCCTGCAGCTCTGAACCCATATGGTGGAATAAAAGCCATGATCCATACAATTGGTTTTACGATCGT
Organism: Clostridiales bacterium; assembly: GCA_019423795.1. Lineage (GTDB taxonomy): Bacteria > Bacillota > Clostridia > Lachnospirales > Lachnospiraceae > Anaerostipes. Next base: position 37,936 of record JAHZAT010000041.1, on the reverse strand, counting down.
AATGCATGTTACCATGAAGATGCAAAGTTTAGCACTCTCTGGCTCCATTCCTCCAAAATAAGTGATCGGGTAAGTAAGTCCAAACATTAATAAACACGTAATGATCAACACTACTTCTGCTGCAATAGAAATCTTCTTTATATAATATGCAGCCTCTTCCTTCTCTCCTGCACCAAGGCATTCTCCAACAACTGTCATCAAGCCAATTCCCATTCCAATCGACATGATTCCATTTAAGTTCTCGATGATATTCGTCATTCCCTGTGCTGCGATTGCCGCCGTTCCCATTAAAGATACTGTTGATTGAATTGCAAGTTTTCCAAACTGGAACATTCCATTTTCAATTCCTGATGGTACCCCGATATGTAAAATACGCTTGATTTCTTTCCATTCCGGACGAATCGAAAAATAATCTCTAAGCTGCACTTTCATATTTGGGCTTCTTAATTTATAAAGTACTGCGATCATTGCAAATGCTCTGGCGATCATTGTTGCTGCAGAAGATCCTGCTACTCCAAAATGGAAAATCCATACAAACACTAGATTCAATACGACATTAATTCCATTTGCAATAAATGAAATCTGCATTGGAAGTTTACTGTTCTCCTGTGCTCTTAAAATGCAGGCTCCGTCATCATACAATGCAATAAATGGATAGGACATTGCAGAAAAAAAGAAATACTTCTTTGCATTCTCCATGACTGCTGGTTCCACCTGACCAAAGATCACACCAAGAATCTGACTGCTGAATAAATGACATGCAATTGCAATGATCAGTGACATGGCGAATGTAATAAACACTAACTGTCTGGCTGCATTCGTTGCCCTCTCCTTTTTCTCACACCCAAGATAATGTGAACAAACAACCGTACCACCAGAAGCCAATGCAAAAAATGCCTGAACAACCAAAATATTGATGGAGTCCACTAAACTGACCGCTGAAATTGCTGCCGATCCTAAGTTACTGACCACAAGAGTATCTACCGTACCCATAAATGAATTTAAAAGCTGATCTACTGCCAATGGTAACATAAGAGCGATCAGCTTTTTGTTTGTGAAACGTCTTTCTTTCATGCTTTCTTTCTACATCTCTTTTCTGTCTTTATTTTCCTAACCAAAAATATACCTTTTTCATTTTATAAATCTGATGTTCTTCTGTCAACATCAGAACTTTAATTTTTTATTTTCATACCAAATATATAAAAAAAGGAACACAGAAGACCGATCCGACATGAATTGCTCTCCTGCGCTCTTTTCATATACAAACAATATTCGTAGTTCTTTTTCTATCCTATGATACGTCTCGCACAGATTGGTGTTCTGTAATTTACATTTGAAATCTTAATTCCACCTCTTGGATATGGTGCAGAATTACTTGCATGTACCACCTGACCACCACCGATATAAAGTGCCACATGATTGATACTTCCACCATCTCCGTAAAACACTAAATCCCCAGCTCTTAAGTTGCTTGTAGATACTGCTCTTCCATCCCCTGCCTGAGAACTGCTTGTACGACTGATGCTGTATCCAAATTTTGCCATGATCTGCTGTGTAAATCCAGAGCAGTCAATTCCCCTTGTTAAACTGTTTCCTCCATAACGATATGGATTTCCAACAAACTGTTGTGCATAACTTGCCATTCTACTTCCTGTCACTGACGAGCTGCTGTATGATACAGAAGCTTTCTTTGTTGTCTGTGCAAAACTTGTTTTTGCAGTTTCATCTCTTGTTTTGGTTGCATGTTTTGCTTGTTCCTTTGCTTTTTCCGCCGCCTGAATCTGTTTCATGGATTTTGCTTTTCCAAAAGAGTATGTTACTTTTGCATAATCTTTTGAGACATATCCTGTTTTACCATCAACTTTGACTTTTGCCCAATCACCGTTCTGCTTCTTAACTTTTAATTTATCATCTTTAGATGCCAATGCAATAATCTTCGATTCCGTAGACGCATTCTTGCGAACTCTTAATGTTTCTGCCTGAACTTTGGCTATTTTCTTCACATTTTGTTTCGCAAAATTCTCAATTTCATCTCCAAAAACAAGATACTGATTTTTTACATACCCTGTAACATTTCCTGATCTTACTTTTGACCATTCTGATCCTCTCTTTAACACGGTTGCAATATTCCCTTTTTTCATTTTTCCTAAGATCTTCGCATTTGTACTTCCTTTTTTTCGAACATTCAATGTCGTTGTAGAATAAATATCTGCAACTGCCTTATTCGCATACTTGCTGTTTGTTATTGTATTGGTTTCTTTTGTCGTATTTTTCTCATCTGCTTTTATATTTCCTGTCGTTAACATACTTGCTACAATCGTAAGCATCGCCATCGATAGTCTCATTTTCCTCGTTATCATAATGTTCCTCCTTTAAATGTTACAATTTTGTTAACTCGAGTATGTGTGTATTATAGCACTTATAGATAGTATGTCAATACTTTTCATTATTATTTCGTAATATTATTGTAATATTTTATTGATTTTTGTAACATTATGTCGATTATATTGATTTAAAATTTTTTATTTCTACTATTTTTCGCATGCAAACAAAAAGAAGGGATGTTATTTATAATCTAATATCGATCATAAATAACATCCCTTCTTTTTAAGTTTAAGAATTGTATCTATATTTAATTTTATAGTTACCTATTTGTAGATAGTTAAAATTTCTTCCCCTACATTACACTCTCCGATATGATTTAATGCAATGCTTGCATATTCTGCATTATTACTTATAACGACTGGAGTTGTCATAACATATCCATCTGCTTTTATATCTTCTAAATCAAACTCACAAATAAGTTCTCCTTTTTTCACTTTCTGTCCGGCTTCTACCTTCATATAAAAACCTTTTCCATTTCGTTTGACGGTATCAAGGCCTAGATGAATGAGAACTTCTGCACCTTCCTTTGACTCCATAGCAAGTGCATGCTTGGTGCGGAATACAGCCGCAATAATGCCATCTACTGGTGCATATAATTTTCCTTCTTCTGGAACAACTGCAAATCCTTCTCCTAACATTCCTCCAGAAAATGCTTCATCTCCAACTTCTTCTAACTCGATCACTTTTCCTTTGATCGGACAGGCAATGATTTCCTGTTTCGTTTCTTCCTCGGAATGTACATTTTCCTTTAGTAACTGTTTGATTTCTTTCTTTGCACGTCTAGTTCTTAAGTAATCTTCAAATTCTGATTTCAACACTGTTACATGTGGACCATAGATAATCTGAATACTGTTACCTCGTTTCAGAATTCCCCTTGATCCCGTTTCTCTGATCATAGCATCATCTACCAGACTTATATCCTTAAGTCCACACCGAAGTCTTGTAACACAACAGTCAATATCTCCAATATTCTTTTTGCCCCCAAGGCCAGCTGCAATTTTCGCTAATAATTCTTCTGAGAAATCTTCTCTGTATTCATATTCAGACTCCTCTTCAAATTCTATTGTTGTTTCTTCTTCTCTTCCCGGTGTCTTAATATCAAATTTCAGGATCAGAAAATGGAACAAAAAATAATATACAATAAAATAGATAATCCCAAGTGGAATTACCATCATCCAGTTTGTCTTTCCCTGTCCTTGCAAGATTCCAAAAAAGAACAGATCAATAAGGCCTCCTGAAAATGTTAATCCCACTGTAATTTTCAGTACATGCATCATCATATATGCAAATCCCGCAAAAATACAATGAATTGCATATAATCCAGGAGCGATAAACAGAAATGTAAATTCCAATGGTTCTGTAATTCCTGTAAGCATTGATGTTAATGCAGCAGAAATCATAAGCCCACCGACAACTTTTCTTTGTTCAGGTCTTGCACAACGATAAATTGCAAGTGCTGCTCCTGGCAGTCCAAAGATCATTAGTGGAAACTTTCCTGCCATAAATCTTGTCGCTTCTACATTAAAATGTGTGGTTGCAGGATCTGCCAACTGAGCAAAAAAGATATTCTGTGCTCCATCAACCATCTTCCCTGCCACTTCCATCGTTCCACCAAGTGATGTCTGCCAGAACGGAAGATAAAATACATGATGCAGTCCAAATGGAATCAATGCACGTTCCAGCACTCCGTAAATAAAAGTTCCAAAGTATCCAGAGGCTTTCACAATTCCTCCGAGCGAATACATTAATCCCTGAATCGGCGGCCAGATAAAGAACATTAAAATTCCTACTCCAACATATACAATGGTACAAATGATTGGTACAGCTCTCGTCCCGCCAAAAAAAGACAAAACTTCTGGAAGTTTTATTTTATAAAGTCGATTATGCAGATATCCAACCCCAAGACCAACAATAATTCCACCAAATACACCTAACTGCAATGATGTAATTCCAAGAATCTGGTCAGTTGCTCCCGTATGCATCGTATAAGTATCACCATATAAAGACAACATGGATGAAATTGCTTCATGCATCACAAAAAAAGACAATACCCCGGATAATGCTGCTACAGCTTTCTCTGCCTTCGCCATTCCTATAGAAACTCCCATTGCAAATATTAGTGCAAGATTGTCAAAAATGATACTTCCACAATCGCCTCCCACTTTAAAAATTCCATACAAAACTGTCCCCGGACCCATGATCTTAATCAGATGGTACGTTCGAAGCATTGTTTCATTCGTAAATGATTGTCCAATTCCAAGTAAAAGTCCTGCGACCGGCAGAATGGCAATTGGAAGCATAAATGCACGTCCAACTCTCTGCAGAACATCAAATATTCTTCCTTCTTTTTTCATAAAAACTTCCTTATTAATATATTCTGTCTATAAGATTACAATGTAGAGATCATTATTTCCATTGTACCATCAAAAATAACTTCTTTCTGATCAGAACAAATAACAAAATGATCTCCTTTTTTCACTTTATTTTCTTCTAATGTTCCAGATCCTTCCGTAATACTTACCATCATAAACGGATTGTCATTTTGAATCACATTTTTACCAGTCAACTCATAACGATCAACTTTAAAAAATTCACTATCAACATATCTTGTTTTTATACCATTCTCAAGAGTTGTCTGAAGAAATTCTTTGTTCTGATCTATGTTGGCAGGTACATTTGTTACATCGATTGACTGCTTTACATGAAGCTGTCTTTCATTTCCATCTGCATCTTTTCTATGATAATCATAGACACGATATGTGATATCTGAAGACTGCTGCGCTTCATAGATTAAAGATCCACTACAGATCGCATGTAATGTTCCTGATGGAATGTAGAAGAAATCTCCCTCTTTGATCTTAAATGAATTTAATAGATGTTCATAATCATCATCCTCAATTGCTTTTATAAACTCTTCTTTTGTTTTTGCATGATGTCCCATCACCATTTTTGTTCCTTCATCTGCCTGAAGTACAAACCAACATTCTGTTTTTCCAAGAGAATTTTCATGTTCTTTGGCATAAGCATCATCTGGATGCACCTGTACAGATAAATCATTTTTGGCATCAATGATCTTTACAAGTAATGGAAATTGATTTCCTTCGATATTTCCAAATAATTCTCTGTGATTTTCAAACAGCCAAGATAAAGTTTTTCCTTCGTATTCTCCATCCGCGATTGTACAATCTCCATTCTTATGTGCAGAAATTGCCCAGCACTCTCCTGTGTGATCACTCGGGATCTCATATCCATAAATATCTTTTAATTTTGTTCCACCCCAGATCATTTCTTTAAAAACCGGATTCATTCTTAAAATATGTCCCATAACAGCCTTCTCCTTTTTCATCTTGTAACCAAAAGTTACTTTTGTTTTTTGATCTTCACACTCTTCTTAGATGGCATAAAATTACGTTTTAACACATCAAAGAAGCTTAAAGAACGTACAAGACGCTCGGATGGTATATATTGGTTGATCGCACGCAACACTTTCTTTGGTTCTTTGGACGCAAAAGAATAAGTTCCATTTTTCTTTGTCTGAATCGCGTAACGTGGAATCTTCTTTCCTTTAAACATCACAGATGCGATCACATAATCAACTTCTCCCCATGGAATCTGAATATAATCATTGACATTTCTTGTATTAAAGAATTCAAATCCTTTATCTCCGACCATGATCTTTCCATAGTTTGTAAGTCCCTGATAAGACGTTGCCTCTACTACAACATCGACTCTTGTATTAATTGATTGTGCCATAAGCCCTCCTTCGTTTCATATGTTCTCTTTGTTTATTTTATACAATTTTCTTTGCTTATACAAGATGACTTTTTGTCTATTTTATTTATATAAACTTTCTTCTTATATAAGCAAAAAGCCCGGACATCCGGGCCTTTTGTATATGTGCTTGATCATTCTTATAATAATCCAATAACGTGTCCACCGATACCAACGATGAATAATGCGATGATAATGATGATTGGAGAAACGTTTTTCTTTAATAACCACATGCATAACAGTGTTAACAGTAATGGTACAAATCCAGGAATCAGGGAGTTTAAGTTGTCCTGAAGAGTTGTAACCTTCGTTGGATCAAGTGCCATACCGGATGCCTGCTGTGCTAATGCAGTTTTGATTCCTTCAGCTCCTGCTGGAAGTTTAGCCCAATCGATATAAGCTCCTTCACTTAATGTAACTTTAGATACAACTGGAGTAAAGTTGATACTTACCCAACGTTCGATCAATGCACCAAGGACGAACATACCAAGGATAGATGCTCCTTTTGTAACTTTCTGAAGTAATCCACCAGATAAGTCTTCTGTGATCTTTGTTCCTACGTTGTAACCAAATTCCTGTGTATACCACATAAATGCCCAACGGATAACGTTCCATAATACGAAGAATAAAACTGGACCAAGGATGCTTCCACCCATTGCAAGAGAAGCTCCTAAAGCTCCAAGGATAGGTCTTGCTGTGAACCAGAATACTGGATCACCAACACCAGCTAAAGGTCCCATCATTCCGACTTTAACACCCTGGATCGCACTGTCTTCTACAGGTGCTCCGTTTGCTTTATCTTCTTCCAGAGCCAGTGTAACACCAATTACTGGAGATGCTACATAAGGATGTGTGTTGAAGAATTCCAGATGACGTTTTAACGCTGCGATCTGATCTTCTTTGTTTGTGTATAATTTCTTGATAGCTGGGATCATTGCGAAACACCAACCACCATTCTGCATACGTTCATAGTTCCAAGAACCCTGAAGGAAAGTAGAACGTAATGCTACAGATAATCTATCTTTTTTTGTTAATTGAACTTTATTTTCTGCCATTTTTCTTACCTCCTTCTTAATCAATAATCATTTAAAATATCGCCTAATGGGTCACCAGTATTGCTTCCACCGTTACCAGATCCTGCATTCTCAGACAGTTTCAGGTAAATCAGTGCCATAGATACAGCGATAACACCTAATGCGATCAGTGTTAAGTCTGAAACAGCAGCCAGACAGAAACCAATTGCGAAGAAAGGCCATACTTCTTTTGTAGCCATCATGTTGATAACCATTGCGTAACCTACGGCTACGACCATACCACCACCGATGGACATACCATCTGTTAACCATGCTGGCATACTATTTAATGCTGCAGCTACGGCAGATGATGGAATTGCAAGTAATGCTGCTGCTGGGATCGCGATACGGATACCCTGTAAACAAACTGCAATGATATGCCATGCTTCTACACCTTTGAAGCTACCTTTTGTAGCAGCTGCATCCATCTGATGAACACAGATAACGGAAAGTGTACGAACGATCATTGTTAAGAATAATCCTGCTACTGCTAATGGGATTGCTACTGCGATGGCAGTATCAACACCAGCTCTTCCCTGTCCACCTTGAACAAGAATGATTGCAGATGCAACGGCTGCTAATGCAGCATCTGGGGCAACGGCTGCACCGATGTTAGCCCATCCTAAAGCGATCATCTGAAGACTACCTCCAAGGATGATGCAAGGAACAAGCTGTCCGGTTACAAGTCCGATTAATGTACAAGCTACTAATGGCTGATGGAACTGGAATTCATCCAGGACACCTTCCATACCAGCCAGGAATGCAACGATAACAACTAATACCATTGAAATAACTGACATGATAATTCCTCCTATATATTTTTATAAATTGATTATTTAAGTTCTGCTTTCGCTTTCTTAAGCATTTCGTCCATGTTTTCTGGAGAATCGCTTGGTACTTTACGTACGTTAAATGTAACACCTTTGTCAATCAGTTTCTCGAAAGTTTCTACATCTTCTTTACCCATTGCAACGGCTTTTGTTACGACAACTTTACCTGTTGAATGTGCCAGAGATCCTAAGTTAACTTCTTTGATGTCAACTCCGCCTTCGATTGCTTTTAATACATCCTGAGGTGTTTCAAACAGAAGCATTGCTTTTGTTTCACCAAATCTTGGATCTTTTGATACTTCGATCATCTTCCAGATTGGAATAACATGAGCTTTTACTCCTGGAGGTGCTGCCTCAATGATCATTCTCTTACGAAGATCATCTTTTGATACAGCATCAGATACAACGATGATACGGTCTGGGTTTACCATCTTTGTCCATGTTGTGGCTACCTGTCCATGTAATAAACGAGTGTCGATACGAGTAAGACCGATCTTGATGTGACCGTCTCCAAGTACTGTTCCTTCTGGGATTGCTCCCTGAGGTGCTGCTGCAGCAGCTGGTACAGCTTCTTCTTTCTTAGGTTCAAGAGATTCTGGATAGATTCTTACACCTTCTTTTCCGCTTCCGGAAATCTGAGCTGCAACTTCATGTGCTGTATCCATTGTCATACGAGATGCGTATGCATCGATTAACATTGGAAGGTTTAATCCGGCAACGATTGCCCATTTGTCCTCATGACCGGCAATTAATCCATTTGCCTGGTTAAATGGAGTTCCACCCCATAAATCAACCATAATCAGCACTTCATCCTGGTTTTCGAATCCGGCAATGGCATCTTCCATCTGTTTCTTGATGTCTTCTGGTCCCATGCTTGGCTGTAATGTACAAGCCGCAACATTCGGCTGGTCACCAAAAATCATGGATCCAGACTGTAAGATACCCTTGGCGAAATCACCATGTGTAGCAAGAATAATTCCTACCATTTTTTTATTCCTCCTTTTCTATATTTTCATAAGCTAATTAATTATATATTTTATAAGAAATTCTTATAAATAAAAAAACCTGATTCAAATCCGCAAATTCCCATCATTCAAATCTCCCCGCAAAAATATATTCACGAAGAAACCTGGACTTTCTGGAAAATCCATGATTCAAATCAAGTTTAGCCTGCATTACCAGTAACAATCCTGATCAACAATATAAACTTTTATCTTGTAGTAACTCGCTTGATATGTACGGTTAAATACATAAGTTCTTCATCTGTAATATCATGATTGCAAGTCTTCTTCACATAGTTCTTAATTTCATCTACGCATTCAATACATTCGTGATACTTATTCCTTATGATCTCCTGGAATTCTGTATCATCACTTCTTACTTCCTTGCCCATATAAACTCTCTGCGCAAAGAACTTTAAATGTGTGATAAATCTCTCATAGAAAACAGATTCCTTATCGATCTGTTCTCCAAAGTGTTTATCCACAATCTTTAAAATATCGTTCACAAGCTTCGTCATCGAAACCATCTCTGTCATATCCAGATCAAGTTCTGCATTCACAATATGTAATGCGATAAACGCTGCTTCATCCTGAGGAAGCGTCACTTTCAATTCTTTCTCGATCATACCGATCGCTACTTTCCCGATCAGGTACTCCTGATAATAAAACTTCTTGATCTCCCATAAAAACGGATTCTGGAACGGCACTCCCATCTCCACTCTCTCAATTGCAAAATTGATATGGTCGGTAAGTGAAATATAAATATTATCATTAATATTCTTCTGTAATGTATCCTTCGCATATTGAATGATCTTATTACAAATCTTCACTCTCTCGATTGGGATATCAGTTAACATCTCCTGAAAACGCTGTGTCATACCATGGTCTTTCATGACGTAAGTCTTCTCAATCTGACTTGTCTTGATCTCATCTCCCTTATGTTTCTGAAAACCAAGGCCCTTACCCATCAGCACGACTTCTTTATGATTCTTGTCTTCTGAAATTACAATATTATTATTTACAATCTTTGTAATCTGCACAACCTTACCTCATACTCTCCAACGGAAAGACTTTAGTCTTACCAGCTGCACATTTCACAAAAAAATAAACCGTACTTATATGCTTCCACTTTCCCTACTGTGAAATTCAATAAGTTGGTTTAGCCTGCACTACCAGTAACAATCCTCCTCATAATCTCTTGTTAACTTATGTTTATATTTTAACAAGGTCTTTTTACTTTGTCAATAGAATAATTTAAGAATTTTTTTATAATTTGTTTATTCTTTTTAAATAATTATAATTTCTTTTTTACTCTGATAGGAACTATACCACATATTTATTCTCTATGCAATATGTCTTTTTGCATATTTATGATATTTCTTAAAATCCAAATCTCAGATCTCTAGAATCCAAACCTTGTACAATCGCTTGAATTATGATATTATGAGGTATCAATTACGAGGTATTAAATTATGTTAAAATTAATTTCCATGATTGGATCGATCATAGATAAAGCACAGCGAGATCACGTAACTGCGTTCTCTGCACAGGCTGCTTTCTTTACGATTCTTTCATTTTTTCCGTTTATGATCGTAGTACTAAGTCTTACAAAGTATTTTCCGATCACACCAAATGATATGATAGAACTGGTTCTTACTTATCTGCCACCCAAATACAGTGGAATGCTCGTACCGATCATAAGATCTTTAAACGGAAAACTTACAACAACTTATATGTCGATCACAATCCTTACTTTATTATGGTCTGCATCGAAAGGAATCTTGTCTATGATGACAGGACTTAATACCATTCATGAGATTCCTGAGAAAAGAAATTATTTTGTTTTACGATTTATTTCAAGCATCTATATCGGACTTTTAGCCATTGCCGTATTATTTGGATTGATCCTTTTACTGTTTGGTAATTCTTTATTGCTTCAATTATATCGATTGGAACCTGTGCTTGAAAACAAACGTGTTTTTTTCGCAGCTATCCGATTTTTACTTGCATTCTTTACATTTATGATTGTTTTCATCATTATGTATCGTTTTCTGCCAAGTGAAAACTTTAAGACAAAGGAAATTCTTCCTGGAGCATTGTTTAGTTCTGCTGCATGGTTAGTATTATCCTTCTTCTTCTCAATGTATTTTGATAATTTCTCTTTTTTCAGTACCATGTACGGAGGACTTACAAGTATCTTACTGACTTTGTTCTGGTTGTATTTTTGTATGATGATGCTTTTTATCGGAGCCGAGATCAATCATTATTTTATATCCCAATCAACTAAAAGCAAGAAACAATCTCATATTCCTTATGAAATCAGATAACAAAGATCCGAGATGCTGCACAACAAACAGTATCTCGGATCTTATTTATATATCTAACTATAAAATAAAATGCCTTGGCACTCCATTCTCATATGGTATTTGCACTTCTCCCTGAATTAGTGGTTTTAAATATGTAAGCAAATCATCTTTAATGTCATTGCCTTCTTCATTGATCCATTCCATCGGTACTTTTTTTTCAAAGTTTGCGATCTTAGACAAATCTGCTAATTCAATTTCTACCTGATATGGATCATCACAAATTCTCTTTAATGCAGACATTTTTCCGCTTTCCCCACGGATCGCACTAACCGCTGCAAATGCTCCAAGATTTCTTGATTCAATGATATCTGTTTCGCTTAACATATATCCAGCACATCTTTGAAGAATATTTAATTCTACAGATCTTACTTTGCATCCGATCCTATTACCTACTAAACCTTCTAGATATTTTCCGATTCCAGATAGATATTTATGTCCAAACGCATCTTCTTTCCCAGATTTTGTTTCCTCACCAACATAATGTCCTGTGGCATCTTTCACGCCTTCACTGACTGCCACAATAATATTATTCTCTTTCTCAAGTGCTTTGTTAACGTCTTCGATGAATTTTTCTTCATCAAATACTTTCTCGCACAGATAAATGAGTTGTGGAACTCGTCTTTCTTCTGTTCTTGCAAGTGCTGAAGATGCCGTCAGCCATCCGGCATTTCTCCCCATGACTTCTACGATCGTTACAGATGGTACATCGTATACAAAGCAGTCACATGCAATTTCTGTAAATGCTGTTGCAATAAATTTAGCAGCAGAACCGAATCCAGGACAATGATCTGTCTCTCCAAGGTCATTATCTATCGTCTTTGGTGCTCCCATAACTTTAATATCATCTATGTTATTTTCTTTGCAATAAATGGATAACTTATATACAGTATCCATCGAATCATTTCCACCTGTATAGACAAAATATCCTATATTATTCTTTCTTAAAATGCGAATGATCTCCTCGAATTCTTCCGCATTTTCTTTCGGATCTTTTAGTTTCCAGCGGCATGATCCCAACGCTGCTGCTGGTGTTACAGAAAGCAGATCTCTTTTTTCTTTTGTGTCACACACCTCATCTAAATTTACAAAGTTTTCATTCAGTACACCTTTGATTCCATTCCGTGCTCCATAAACATGTCCCACCTGATCACTTGCAATTCCTGCGTCGATCACACCTGTGATCGTAGCATTAATTGCTGCAGATGGTCCTCCTGACTGGGCAACTAGCATATTCTTCATAGTTTTCTCCTTTATACTTTTATATTTGTTCAAAGTGATTATACATTATCTCATTTGTTCTTTTCAACTTTTTTGAGTGAAATAATGCTCACTCCCCATTTCATTTTTCTTTACGAATTTTTGTCAATCTACTATAATTAATATAAACATGCACTACTGATAATTTTTACAGTGCATTAAATATGACAAATGGAGGTATTGATCATGAATACAAATTTTATGAAACTTCGTGATATAATGAGAACTCAAAACGTTACATATTATCTCGTTCCGAGTGAAGATCCTCATCAATCTGAATATGTGGATGATCATTTTAAATGTAGACAATATATTTCAGGTTTTACTGGTTCTGCCGGCACTTTTCTTGCAGGTTCCAATGAAGGATGGCTTTGGACCGACGGACGTTATTTTACGCAAGCCGAACAACAGATTTCTTCTGATATCACTTTAATGAAACAAGGTGTTTACGGTGTCCCTACAACTCTTCAGTTTCTGGAGCAAAATCTTCACCCAAATGATGTTCTTGGAACAAACGGGCTTATGATCTCTGCTTCCTACGGAAAGAAAATTGCGAAACTTTCCAAAAAATGTGGCTTTGATTTTCGTTTTGATCTACATTTTGTAGAGCATCTATGGGCAGAAGATAATCGTCCTGCAATGACAAAAACTGTGGTTTACCGCCACGATATCAAATACAGCGGAGAACATACTGATTCAAAGCTTGAACGTGTGCGAAAGAAAATATCTGCAGCAGGAGCCGATGCCTTTTTTCTTTCCTCACTTCCTGATATAGCATGGTTATTTAATCTGCGCGGTGACGATATTGCCTGTACTCCTTTATTTTATAGTTACGCATGGATCACAATGGATAAATGTTTTCTATTTTTAAGAAAAGACTGCATTTCCGCTGCTGCTTTCAATCGTTTTAAAGAACATGGAATTCTGGTCCGCGATTACAGTGAGATCGACTCTTTCTTAAAAGACCAGCACACAAATGTTTTGTTAGATCCAGATCTTACTAACTATTTTCATTATAATCTTTTATTTAAATGTAAGATCATAGAAGATAAAAATCCTACCGAACTTATGAAAGCTGTCAAAAATGAAACGCAGATGGAGCATTTAAAGGAATGTCACATCAATGACGGAGTTGCCATGACAAAATTTATGTACTGGCTGAAAAAAAATGTCGGAAAGATTCCTATGACAGAACGATCAATTTCTGACCATCTGGAAGCAGAACGCAAAAAACAGCCTGATTATGTCGGATTAAGTTTTGAAACTATTTGTGCATACAAAGATCATGCTGCTATGATGCATTATCAGTCTACGGAAGAATCTGATATTGCTGTAACTGCTGAAGGAATGCTGCTTATCGACTCTGGCGGTCAATATTATGGCGGTACAACTGACGTTACACGAACCTTTATCCTCGGTCCGATTTCTGATGAAGAGCGAAAATATTTTACATTAGTATTAAAATCTATGCTCACGCTTGCTGATGCTAAATTTCTTTCAGGATGCCGTGGCAGCAATCTTGATATTCTTGCAAGGGAACCTCTCTGGGAAGAAGGTGTCGATTATCGTTGCGGAACCGGCCATGGTGTTGGATATTTTCTAGGGGTTCACGAAGGACCAAATGCTTTCCGCTGGAGATCAAACCCAGAAAATCTTGATGCCGTATTGCAACCTGGAATGGTCATCACCGACGAACCCGGTGTCTATGTCCCTGGCAAATATGGTATACGTACAGAAAACATGCTTCTTTGCAGGAAATGGCAGCAAAACGAATATGGAGCTTTCCTTCATTTTGAACCTCTGACTCTTGTACCAATCGATTTAGATGGCGTTGACCTTTCATTATTCAACGATAAAGAGAATCAACTTCTTCGTGATTATCAGCAATTAGTATATGACAACCTTGCTCCTCATCTTGAAGAAGATGAAGTTTCATGGCTTAAAACCTTATTACTTTAAACTCCAAATTTTATTTGTATAAAAGAAAAGACGGACATGATCTTCATTGGTCCGTCTTTTCTATTCTCCTATTCTTTTGTCTTGATCCACTGCTCTTTTATCTTCTGATAACTTCCATCATTATTCAGAACCTGCAGTGCTACATTAAATTGATCCAGATACTTATATCCTTTCGCAAACATAATACCATAATTACTTTCTTCAGAATTAAGCTGTTCATCTAACACCTCAAGATTCGTTGTGTCTTTATGTGTATTCATATATGACTGAATTCCTGGTGCATCATAGATCGTCGCTTCAATCTTGTCTGCCTCAAGATTTTCAAACACTTCTTCTGCCGTCTTATATACCTTGATCTTATTGCCATCCTCTGCGAGATATTCTTTCGCATATTCTTCACTGGAAGTTCCCTCAACAACGCCGATCGTCATATTTTTTACATCCTTCCGGTCTGTAATGTCCGCATTCTTATTGACTACGATCTGAAGATATGTCTCATAATATATATCTGTAAACGAATAATCTCTCTGTCTTTCATCTGTAATTGAAATTCCTGCGATTGCAAGATTGATTTCCTTATTCTTTATCTTCTGTTCAATCTGCTTCATACTAAGCGGATAAAGCTTATATTCAAAGCCAAGATAATCGCTGATCTTATCTAACAGATCTATATCAAATCCTACAATCTTCTTTTGCTCTTTATCATAATATGAAAATGGAGCCATATCATTTGACACACCAACTTTCAATGTCATATCTTTCATGGTTCCCTGTACTTTTTCTGCTTGTATAACTTCTCGTTTCACTTCTTTTTGCGTATCTTTCTTCTGCCATGGCATATTGCATGCACTTAAGCAAAATATAAGACTTCCCATCATGATTGAAGCTAATATCTTCTTCATCTTTACTCTCCTTTGATTGTATTTATCCTCATGATAGCACCGGCAAAATCATAAGTCAATTTTCTCTTCCATTTTTTTCAACGTATAAAATCTGCTGATTCCGTACATCATTTTATTAAACGAATCACTAATGGAGGAACTTATTATGGCACGAAATAAAGTGGAAATCTGCGGTGTTAATACTTCTTCTCTTCCTTTACTTTCCAACGAAGAAAAAGAAGCTTTATTTGAAAAGATCGAGCAGGGTGATAACAACGCCAGAGAACAATATATCAAAGGAAATCTACGTCTTGTTTTAAGTATTATCCAAAGATTTTCTTCCAGCGGGGAAAATGCAGATGATCTCTTTCAAGTTGGCTGTATCGGGCTTATGAAAGCAATTGATAATTTTGACCGTAATCTGAATGTGAAATTTTCTACTTATGCCGTTCCAATGATCATCGGAGAGGTAAAACGTTACTTAAGAGACAATCATAGTCTGCGTGTCAGCCGTTCCCTTCGTGACACTGCTTATAAAGCGATCAGCACAAGGGAATCTCTTACAAAGAAATTAAATCATGAACCAACAATTGATGCCATCGCAAAAGAAATTGATATGAAAAAAGAAGATGTCTTGTTTGCCCTCGATGCCATCGCAACCCCTCTTTCTCTTTATGAACCAGTGTATCAGGATGGCGGCGATACGCTTTATCTGATGGATCAGGTAAAAGACAAAAAAAACAAGGAAGCTGTCTGGGTAGAATCCATTGCATTGAAAGAAGCTATGAACCATCTTCCAGACCGCGAATATGATATTATAAAAATGCGTTTCTTCGAGGGCAAAACTCAAACAGAAGTTGCAGATGAAATTTCTATCTCACAAGCACAAGTCAGCCGTCTTGAAAAAAATGCACTAAAGCAAATGAAGAACCACCTTGCGTGATTCTTCATAATCCATTATAAAATATTCTTCTTTTTCAGGATATATACAGCGATCAGGCATACAATAACTGAAAATATAGAAATTGCAGCAAATCCATAAGTCTTCGTCGCAAATGGCATTCCTGCCACGTTGACATTCATTCCATAAAGTCCGGAGATCATCGTTGGCAATTCTAGTATGATCGTGATCGCTGCAAGGAATTTCATGACCTGATTCAGGTTATTATCAATGATCGATCCAAACAGTGACATTGTACTTCTTAAGATATTATGATAAATATCCGTCATCTCCATTGCCTGCTTATTCTCAATGATAACATCCTCTAACAGTTCCTGATCTTCTTCATAATGTCTTAAACCAATATGTTTCCTTAATTTCTCTAATACCACTTCATTTGATTTCAATGCGGTTGTAAAATACACAAGACATTTTTCCAGATCATAAAGCTGAATTAAATCTTGATTCTGATATGTCTCATGCAGAAGATCTTCTACCTGATTTGCTCTCTGATCGATCACGCGTAGATAGTACAAAAACAGTGCTGCATTGTTATACAGTATCTGATAGACAAATCTTGTCTTCATATAGGTATAAAAATTCGATACAAGACCATCTACAAACTGCTTTAAAATATTTGTCTGCTTTAGACATACCGTAAATACGATCTTCCTGGTAATAAAAATTCCCAATGGAATCGTCTCGTACCATTTTTTCCCATTTTCTTCTTCCACAACAGGAATATTCACAAGAATCATCGTATAGTCATCTTCATTCTCTAATCGGGAGCGTTCTTCTGTATCCAGTGCCGCTTTCAGGTCATCCATATCGATCTTATAATCAACCGATATACTCGTCAACTCTTCCATTGTCGGATCTGTGACCATTACCCATGATTCCAGTTCAATATGATCTAATTCTTCTAATTCTTTTTTACCTTCATAATTCTTATAAATCTGGATCATCTTATCGCTCCTCTCCGTTTTCATACTTATTAAGTATAACCGATAAGAAAAGCTCCGTCTAGTCAAATCCTTAGTTTTATCTATTCTTTACTCAAACGGATATTTCATTCCCCACTGCGTTTTAACACTTGTTAAAATCTTCATAGTATCTCTTGTGATCTCTGGATTATCATCACTATATTCTCCACCGACTGCAGCTTCCATTGCTTCTACTTCATATTTCAATGCATCTTCTGTCTTTCCTGCTTCAACTATTTCTACTTCTCCAGTCTCTGTATTTGTGATCGTTGCCTTACATGCTCTTGGATATTCATATACTTCAATATATCCTTTATCTCCTGTCACAACTCCTCGTTTTGGCTGTTTGGCACGAAGTGTCAGACACATAACTACCATCTCACCTTTTGTATTCTTCATAATGATTCCTGATTGTTCATCAGCACCTGTCTCTAGATATTCAACTGTTGTAAGGATCGTATTTGGTATTTCACTCAAAAATGTTCTTGCAAATGATGTCGCATAAACCCCAATATCTAATAACGCTCCTCCTGCTGCTTCTAATGCAAAAAATCTATTTGTAGAATCATATCCTTTATTACTTCCAAAATTAACCTGAACCATCTTTGTCTTTCCAATGGCTCCTTCTTTGATTCGTTCTTTTAGTTTCTTATATAATGGCATATGAGAGATCGTCATCGCTTCTCTTACAACAACGTGCTTTTTTTCAGCAAGTTTTAATACTTCTTCTAACTGTGCTGCATTGACAGTAATTGCTTTTTCACATAAGACATGCTTTCCTGCTTTGACTGCTTGCATCATATTTTCATAATGTCTGCTGTGTGGTGTTGCGATATAAATGATATCAATCTTCTCATCAGCAAGCATTTCTTCATATGTCTTAAAGACATGTTTTACTCCATAAGTCTCTGCAAATTTTTCTGCTTTTTCCAAAGTTCGATTGCTGACTCCGTAGATTTCATGCCCCATCTTTATAAACGTTTCTGCCATCTCATTTGCAATTGTTCCGCAACCTAAAATTCCCCATGTACTCATCTTTCTTCTCCTTTTAGCTCTCGATGATCTTGATACCATCTGTTCCTGCTACAACTACCTTAGCTGCTATCTGATAAAATAGCGATATCTCAATAACTCCTGTGATCTGTTTTAAGTCTTGATCTAGTTTCTTAAGATCACTGATTCCTTCAAAATACAGTTCCAGCAATTTTTCATTTCTCTCTTTTACTTTTGCTCCAAGTTTTTTTGCTTCCTTTGTAACATAACTTGCTGCCTCTGGCACAATTTCAAGAACAATCGGTACTTTACAGTCGAGTTTCTCTACAACCTTTGTCTCATCCACAAGTAATACATACTCTTGTGCCATCTTTGCAATAATCTTCTCTTTTGTATGAATCCCACCACCACTTTTATATGCATTCAGGTTTTGATCTACTTCATCACATCCATCAAATGCTATAGTCACATCTTGGGCCTCATTAATATCTATTACTGTAATTCCAAGCTGTTTGCATACTTTCTTTGTCTGATCAGATGGTGTTATAGCTTCTATAGCTTTTCCTGCTTCTTTGATATATTCACAAAGATAGCTGATCGTCTCCCCACCTCCAAGTCCGATCGTACCATGATCTGGCACCAGTTCAAGGGCTGCTTTTGCACACAAACGTTTCATCTTGCTTTCCTCCTTGTTTGCAAAATTTTATTTTACAATATCATATTATCATGAAATTTTATTTTGTCAATCCTGGATTGCTTTTTTCTTTGATTCAGTATAAAATAATAGAAAAAAGAAAGGAGTTTTTTCGTTATGAAGAAAACATTCAAAGACCTTTTTAAATTAGCAACTGCACTGGCTACAGTCGCTGGTATCGCATACGTTGCCCGTGATCAGATCAAAGCTATTATCGATAAAGTCAAAGAAGTATCAGGAGATGATATTGATGATGATTTCGATGAAGATTCTTTTGATGATGACTCTTTCGACGAAGAAGAAATCTTCCACGAGCCAACAAAGGATGACCGAGACTATGTTTCCATCAATATCACAGAAAGCAATGATAGTGCAGACGAAGAAGATGAAGCAGGGGAAACTCCATCTACAGAAGACGAAGAGTAATATAATTTAAGTGCAAAATAAAACAGACAGCTGAGTATTGATGACCAACTGTCTGTTTTATTTTATACTTTATCTTTTTGTTTTGATTTTCTTTACATATCCATAACTTCCATATGCTTTTCTTGACAATGTCTTTGTCTTTTTCTTCGAGGTCTTATAGCTGTATTTCACTGTACGATATGGACGAATCTTATAATAATATGTTTTTCCTCTTTTCAATCTCTTATTTGTATAAGAACTTGTTTTGGATGATACCGTCTTGATCTTCTTATAACCAGATGATTTTCTTGTGGAACGATAGATCATATAGCCGCTGACCGGTGTTGAAAGCTTTTTCCATCTTAATTTGATGGTTGTTTTTGTCTTTTTGTAAGATGTTATCTTTACTTTTCCGGCCGGTTTCACTGTCGCATGAAATCCCAGATAAATTGGGTCCATCGCACCGCCGATCACACATCCCTGTCCGTTATCTCCAATCCCATTTTCATAAGTCTTTCCATTGACATTTCGATATTCTACGGAAAGATCATCAAAGATCACGTCTGCCGTTGAAATCTTCTTCTGACAATAAGCTTTTGCCAGTTGTGTTTTTAATGACTTAAGATAAGAGGACTTGCATACTAAAGTGACCGTATTTTTCTGTCCCGGATTGCCATTTTTTGCACCAATCGTGATCTTTCCATTTGTAAATGTGAAACTATTATTGGTTTTTGTCTTGTCATTGTCCATATTCAAAAGGAAATTTTTAAGACCATATGTACCGAGCGCCTTATATGTGTAAGAAACCTTTGGATTCTTTGCGTAAACATCAACGGTTCCTGATACCTTATAATAGTCTTCCAGATCATAGTTGTATTTTGACGTTCCAGACCATGGACTCAATGTATGAAATCTTGGTGCATCATGTTCATCTGTAAGAGCTGGTGTGCTGTACGCAAGCGGAATCTTTTTAAGAATCGTTCCATCTGCACCTTTAACCAGTATCCTTGCATTGAAATTAAGTCCAGTTTTAACTGTCTTGCTTGAAAAATTAGCTTCAATCTCTGCTTTATTCTTTGCCCTACTCTTAATCGTCAGTTTGATGTCTTTCTTTCCAAGTCCGTTATCTGTGGATGTATCCATCTCTGCCGTGATATGACTTAAATCTCCCGTCTCTGTTGTCAATGTAAAACATCTTGGATTCGGCAGATAAAGTGTCTGATCGTAATATCTTGCCAACGCTGACAACGTATATACTGTGATCTCATTTCCATCCTCATCCGTTGATGTATATGGCTCATCCTGATCTGTAAGTTTATTGCATGTTATCTGAATCCCATCATCTTCTGCAGCAGATACTGGTATCGTTGTAAACAACAATGTCATGCTCATTAAAGCCACTAAAATCTTCTTCATTGACATCATCCTCTCCTTCTGAATCTCTGCGATTCCCTTGCGACAATTAATGTGTTGCCTCTTCTAACATTCTCTTTAAGTCGTCAACGCTGTAATGATAATGTGTATTGCAGAAATGACAATTTACTTCAATCGGCTCTCCATCATCGATCATACTCTGAATCTCATCCTTTCCAACAGAAATCACTGCTTTTTCTACTCTTTCTTTGGAACAGTTACAATGAAACTGTGTTGGAACTTTCTCATAAATCTTCATATCCATATCACCTAAGAGATCTTCCATCATCTTCTCTGGTGTATGCTCATGTTCTAAGGCATAAGTCACAGACTTAAATTCTGCGATCTTCTTCTCTAGCTTACTGATCGTCTCTTCTTCGGCGTACGGCATCATCTGAATGATAAATCCACCTGCCTGACGAACTGTGTTATCTTTGTTCATTAAAACCCCTAATGCTACAGATGTCGGGATCTGCTCACTTGCTGCAAAATAATAAGTTAAATCTTCTGCAATCTCTCCAGATACTAAATGTGTCTGTCCAGAATATGGCTCTTTTAAACCGATATCTTTAATAACTGTTAAAACACCAAGATCTAAAGCCTTTCCAACATCTAATTTACCTTCTTTGCTTGGTGGAAGCATGACATCTGGATTATTGACATATCCCTTCACATTTGCCTTGGAATCTGCGGTAACCGTCAAGCCGCCGATCGGTCCACTGCACTGAATCTGTAATGTGATCACATCACTATCATTCTTGCACATACTTCCCATCATGGCTCCTGCTGTTAATAATCTTCCAAGTGCTGCTGTCGCTACCGGACTTGTATTGTGTTTCTGTCTTGCTGTTTCTACGACATCTTTTGTGTATGCAGCAAAGAAACGTACCTGATCATTTGCTGCTGTTCCTCTGATAATATAATCGTTCATCTTTTTCCCTTTCAGTTTGCAATAAAATATAATCGTTGTGTATCTTCTTTTACCTCACCCATCGTTTCTGCATCCAGAACTCGAATAGTTGAAAATCCTGCTTCATGAAGAAGTCTCGTAATCTCCCCTTCCTCATAAGCCTTTTGCAAATGTAATTCTTCGTACTTATTATATGTACCTTCCTCATTCTGAATAAACAGACTCAGCTGATATTCATTGATCCTATCTTCTTCATCATAGAAATTATCCCAGATAAAACTTGCATCTTCACGGTCTTCCGCAAATGTATTGCATGCAAGAATTTCTTTGTATTTGTAATGACTGTTCATATCAAATATAAACACACCATCTTCTTTTAAAAATCTCTTAACCCTTCTAAATGCTTCTTTTAGATCATCTTCCTCAAGAATGTAATTCATACAGTCACAAATACTTACTGCTGCATCAACCTGTTGTGGAAGTTCTAAAGATACCATATCCTGTAATACATACAAAATATGATCTTCTTCTTCACTCGCTGCGATCTCCAGCATATCCATAGAGTTATCAACAGCTGTTACCTGATATCCTTCTCTGGCAAGTCTTCGTGACATTTTTCCTGTTCCGCACCCAAGATCTAATACTTGTGCAGCTTTTTTTATCTTATATTCTTTAAAAACATTTAAAATGTTTAAAAGCCATTCATCATATGGTGTCTGATCCATAAATTCATCATACACCCTTGCAAAATCTTTGTAACTTTCCATCTCATCCTCTTATAATAATGGGGCCAGTAATCTCAACACACTTTGTGCCAATGTCTTTTTTAAACTTCCCTGACACATCTCCTTTGTGATCCTCTGGCTGATCTCAAATGTTTTCTCCATATCATGTTTTACCTGCATCACTGCATCGTTGTTATACATAAAGACGCCATTCTCAAAATGCAGATATAAACTTCGATAGTCCATATTGATCGTTCCAACGGTTGCCACTTTATCATCACTTGCAAAACATTTTGCATGAATAAATCCAGGCGTATATTCATAGATATGAATTCCTGCCTCTACTAATTGTCTGTAATAAGACTGTGTTAACCAGAATACCATTTTCTTGTCTGGAATTCCAGGAGTCACGATCTTTATATCTACTCCTCGTTTCGCTGCCAGACAAAGTGCTGTGATCATCTCATTATCAATGATCAGATATGGCGTATAGATATAAACATATTTGTTCGCTGTATTGATGATATTTAAATACACATTCTCTCCAACGATCTCATGATCTAATGGATTATCTGCATATGGCTGAATAAATCCTTTTCCCTGAAATGCTTCTTCATAATGCTTATGTGGCAAAAATGCACCATAGCCTTCATCTGTCTTACGAATTGCATTCCATACCTGTAAAAACATGACCGTAAAATTCCAGACTGCATCTCCGGTTACCTTAAGTCCTGCATCTTTCCAATATCCAAATCGCTCGATCTTATTAATATATTCATCTGCTAAATTAAGGCCTCCTGTATAGGCTGTGTGTCCATCGATCACAACAACTTTTCGGTGGTCTCTGTTATTCCATGCTGTTGATACAAATGGCTTGATCGGATTAAATGCCATAGCCATGATTCCGAAACGTTCAAGTTCTTTATAATATTTGTAAGGAAGAAGGTCCACACATCCTACGTCATCATACATAAAACGTACTTCAACCCCATCATTGACACGTTCTTTTAAAACTTCTAAGATCGTATCCCACATATAGCCTTTGGAAACAATAAAAAATTCCATAAAAATATAATGTTCTGCCTTCTTAAGGTCTTCAATCAATTCATCGAACATCTCTTCCCCAGACGGATAATACTTTGCATCCGAATTCTCATAAATTGGATACCCACCATACTGATCAATATATTTTGCCTGGCCTGCCACCTGATAATCTTCCTGTTCCAGATGTTCCATAACTCCATAATCCTGCCCTAGCAAAAATTCCGTATCATGAATAGATTTCTCCAGTTTCAAACGTAGTTTCTTCGCTGGCTGTTTATCTCCAAGGACAAGATATAAAAATCCTCCGAAGATCGGAAAAAGCAAAATTGGTATCGTCCATGCAAGTTTATATGCCGGATTATCATCTTTATTTGCAATATAGATCACCACAAAAATGCTGAAAATACGGAAAATCCATTCAATTATTTTGGAATATTCTCCGATCACAATAAACAAATAGGTCATCCAGATAAGCTGTAAAATAATCGCAACTGTAACAAACACCAGTCTGCGTAATAAAAATTTGAGAATTTTTGAAATTGGTTTTGTCAAATACTTTGTTATCTTCATCTTATGTCCTTACCTTCTTCAAAAGCTACTTCTCTTCATCTTAGCATAAATAAATTCCAATTTCAATTTTTTGTTCGATACTGAACAAAATCCTAACACAAAACTATTTCATAAATCCAGACATCATACAGCCACCTGCTGCCCCGCATTCCATGATCTGCTCGATATTTTTTTCATTGATCCCTCCAATTCCATAAACCGGAATATCAACTGCTCCTACAACATCTCTTAAAAAATCAAGTCCTCTTGGTGGCAAACCTTTCTTGCAATCTGTAGCAAACACATGTCCCGCGAACACAAAATCTGCCCCAAGCTCCTGTGCTTTCAATGCTTCCTCTGGTTTATGGATTGATGTACTGACGGATTCAAAATCCGTCAAATTTCCTGCCTCTTTTAAGAATACAGGATATGGAAGATGAATCTTTTTGATTCCAAGTTTTCTTGCAACATTGACAAAATTATGAATTGTAAGCGAAGCACTGTGATTTTCACAAATCTCCTGGCATTTCTTTGCAATCTCATAATAGTCTTCTTCTTTTAAATCTTTCTCTCTTAAAACAATTGTTTTAATGTCTTTTTTTGAGAGATCTTCCATCACATCAAAAAATGGCCGTTTACATAAACTTCTGTTTGTTACTGCTATAAAACATGACTTGCTCATTTTAACTTCCCTTCGTATCTTAGTTTCATTTCTCTTTCTGGTTTCTTTGTCTTATCTTACGGTTCATGACCCCGCCAAGTCTCCCTGTCTCACTTGCTGACAATGACTTCCATCCACTTTTCTTTAGCTTGTCAAACAAACCAAGTTCTACGGCAGTCTCATATTTTAACCGCTCTATTTCATTCATTTCTTCCAATGTCTTTTCAATAAAATCTTTTTCCTTTGGCATCATGTTTCTTCCTTTCTGATTTGTCATTTATTCTTAGCGTATGACAAATCAGAAATTTCATACATGAACTGTGATCGTTTTTTGTAATGTCACAGAATAAATATAGATTTCTTTTACATTTTTCCCTGTGATCTTCTCTAATGCCTGTTTATAAGATTCCATCTGCGCATGGTATCGATTGATCAGAATATGTTCTTCTCCTTCGTTAACTCTGTCTGTCTTGTAATCTACCAGCACAATCCCGTCTGTTTCCTCAAAATACGCATCAATGATACCCTGAACAACAACAAAGTCGTCTGTTTTTGCCTCTTGGTTCATATCTGAAAATGGTATTCCTGTTACAAATTGACGTTCTTTATACAATCTTTTTTTCTGATCTGCTATTTTCATACGTTTTCCAAGCTGTGAGTTTGTAAGTGCAAGAATTTCTTTTCGATAGATCACTTTATCATATTCTTTTTTTAATTTTCCCTGATCGATCCATTCTTTGATATCTTCATTTAAACTTTTCATCGTGTGATCTTTGGAAAAATTGAGTAGTTCAAGCACCTTATGAATCACAGTACCTTTAGATGTCGCTGAAATCTTTTCATTCTTCTTGATAAATGCAGGAACCCTTTTTTCCTTTTCCTGATGAACGGATGTATACATCCGTTCTTGCTTATCCGCTGCCTGACTCATACGTTTGATCTCAGATACAGAATATTTTAAACGTCCTTTTGTCTCTGTCTCATTGCGATAATGATAATCAAATTTGTCTTTCATTTCTTTTACTTTATCTTTTGGGATCTGATCCTTCAGACGTTCATAAAAAATCTGTCGGTTCATCTCATGCAGAAGTTCATTTCCTTCCTGCTGCCACAAAAGATCTTCAAGTGTATATATCTTCAATCTGTAGTCTTCTTTAGGAACCTTTGGAAGTGCTTTCTTGATCCAGTCAAAATAGCATCTTCCATTCAAAAGATTAATCGCTGTGACATCTTCTTGGTCATGCCACATAATATCATCTGTCTTTATTCCTGTAAGGATCAGTTTTTCCTTTGCTCTTGTCATCGCAACATAAAGGACTCTTAATTCTTCCCCTAAAGATTCCTGATTCATCTGGTTTCTGATCAGATTTTTTAAGATCGTTTTCTTTTTTGTCCTTCGAATTGGGTCAATATGATCTGCCCCGATAAAATAATCTCCATGGAAGATCATACTTCCATTTGCATCTCTTAAATTAAATTTCTGATGAATCTTTGAGACAAATACGATTGGATATTCCAATCCCTTACTCTTATGAATACTTGAAATACGCACAAGATCCTGATCCTCACTCATGGTATTTGCCTCACCATAATCCATATCATACTCCTTGCACTGTTCCATAAATCGCACAAAATGGAATAATCCTTTGATCTGACTGCTTTCAAACGTTTTTGCCTGTTCAATAAGCATCAAAATATTTCCCTGTCGCTTCTTTCCCTGTGGCATTGCACCTGCATAATAATAATATCCGGTCTTTTCTAGTGCGAGCCAGATCAGCTGTGTTAATGACAGATATGTTTTGGCATCCCTTAAAAGTTCAAGAAGTTGTAATGCTTTCTTAGAACCTTTTATGCTCTCTTTTGTTTCACAAAGACATTCATAAAGTGAATTTTTCCCACCATCAACTTTCAATCGTCCAAGTTCTTCCTCTGACATTCCGATCATTGGCGATCTTAAGACCGCTGCAAGATCAATGTCCAGATAAATATTATCAACGACAGAAAGCAGACTTAGCAGTGTCCGGATCTCCACAGTATCAAAATATCCTTTCTGGCTATTCGCAAATGCAGGAATGCCTGCATCCATCAATTCTTTCTGAATCACTTCAGCATTCCCTTTCATAGATCGAAGCAAGATCACTATATCACTATATCTTGCTTTCCTTAAAATGGTATTGCCTTCTTCATCTTTTCCTGTAACCATCATCGGTTTTTCTCCATTTACCATCTCGTGAATCCTTGATGCGATCATTCTTGCTTCCAAAACAACGGCATCTTCCTCTGAATTCTTTACTTCCTTTGATTCTAAAAGTAAGATCTCTGTTTGGGCATCACATCCTTGTTCAAACTCCATCGTTGGAACAAGAGCAACATTTTTCGTATATTCAATGTTTCCAAGATCTTCATGCATGATCTGGTAAAATACATCATTAACAAAGGTAAGAACTTCACTGCGGCTTCGAAAGTTGTTTCGCAGTTCGATCAATTGATATTCTTCTCCCTTTTGCTGATATCCATGATATTTCTCAAGGAACAACTCCGGCCTTGCCAGGCGGAAACTGTAAATACTCTGTTTGACATCTCCTACCATAAACATGTTATGTCCACCCTCTGCTTCTTTTGAAACACTTCGTAAGATCGCATCCTGAATATAGTTACTGTCCTGATACTCATCAATATAAATCTCTTCGTATCCGTCTGATTTTTCTTTTGCGATCTTGCTTGGTACCGGATTACCTTGCTCATCATAATGATCGATCAAAAGATCCAATGCAAAATGTTCCATATCATCAAAGTCCATGATATTTTCGTTCTTCTTTTTCTCATCATAACGCATCATAAATTCTCTTGTCAGATGTATTAGGCCCCTGATCGGACTTTTGATCCTCTTTAATTCATGAAAAATCTCTGACTCATTCTCATAAAAATATGCAGCCTTTAAATCATCAAGCAGACCATACGCCTGTGCTCTTAACAATTTACACTGTTCCTGCAGCATTTCATCGCTCTCATCTGTTTTCTTCTTACGCCCGGAAAGTCTTGGCTTTTCAATCTTTACAAAAACTTCACACAACTTTGAAAATGTCTGTGCCTCACTGATCTTTGTTACGATTTCCAGATCTTTTCGGAATGTTTTCTCATAAAAATATGGTCCTCCCGATGAAAGTGACAATTCTAAAGCTTCTTTTATCAGGTTTAACGCACCATCAATTGAAATCCTTGCATCCCTCAAAATGATCTTCATAAATGGTGCCTGTTCAAATTGTTCTAATGTCTCAACAGATATGTTTTCTTCTGCCTGATCAAGCCATTTAAAAGGCTCTCTATGACTTCGTGCATTTTGATATAATTTTAAGATATATTCGCTGATGATATTATCATTTTTACCCGGAGAATAAGATTCAATAAGATTAATAAAATCTTCTTCTTTCTTCTCATAAGCCTCTTCTAACAAGTCATCCAACACTTCCTGACGGATTGCTGATAATCTTCCTTCATCCCCCGGTGCTGTGCTTGGATCAATGCCAAGCACATAAAAATAATCACGGATTAAATTCATACAAAAACTATGGATCGTTGTAATCTGTGCTTTATGGATCAGAGAAAGCTGTTTCACAAAATGCTGATTCCCCGGAAACTCTCTTACTTTCTCATCAAGTGCTGCCATGATCCTTTCTTTCATCTCTCCTGCTGCCGCTTTTGTAAATGTAACGACTAGCAGATGATCTACATCGATCGGATGCTTGTCATCTGTGATCTTTTGTATGATACGTTCTACCAAGACTGCCGTCTTTCCGGAACCTGCTGCAGCAGATACTAAAATGTCGGCATCTCTTTGATCAATGACTTTCTGCTGTTGTTTCGTCCAAGGCATGTTTTCCCTCCTCTAGTGATATTTTCTTGATCTTCTCCACCTGATCAACACCTTCTTCATAAGCACAGATATTTTTAAATTCACAATACTCGCATGGTTTTCTTCCTTCATATTCATATGGTTTAATGGAAATATCACCATGCATCAATGAATTTCCAAGATCCGTCATCTTCTTCTCTACATATTTCCCAAGATTTAACAACTGCGTTGTATTTAAAATAGAAGATCGCTTATCATATCCTGACTTTGTTGCTCTGACCGGTAATGTCAGATATCCTTCTGGTCCCGTATGTTCCATATGATCGATCAACTGAAAATCTTCATTGACAACACCACTCATCTTAAGATCTTTCAAAATCTTGTCGTTCGCTTCCCTCTCATGCTCCACATTGACAACCGGATCATCCATATGGAAATAAAACATCCCAGCCGGATAGACTCTCTTACCACTTTTCTTCTCATACAATTCCATCATAGCATTCATATAAATGATCAACTGCATCTGTAGTCCATGAAAAATCTTTGCAAAATCAAACTTCTGCTTTCCTGATTTATAATCAATGATCTTTAAATATTTATTTTCTTCATCTTCCACGCTGTCCATGCGGTCAACCACACCGGAAAAAATCATTTTCTCTCCGTCCTCTAATGCAAACGTCATAGAATCCAGATGATTTTCCTCACCAAACGCAATTTCGTACTCTTCTGGTGTAAAATCTCCTCTCTTAATATGCTGTTCCATTGCCCACACAGCTCTTTTAGAGATTCGTTTCATACGTTCCAAGACATATTCATTCCTATGACTACTTTCAAACAATTCTTTCTGAACATCTGTAACTGCCAGTTCTACCATAGCATCTACAAATTCATCTCTTGACTCATCATCTGCGAACTTCCAGTCGCTGCGTTTTCCGACCAGCTCCATTGTCTTATGAAAGACTTTTCCCATATCCGTCGGCAGAATTTCATGTACCAGTCGTTTACGAAGTCTAAGTCCATATTGCATAAAATGTGAAAATGCACATCCAGCAAATTTCTCCATTCTTGTTACACTTCCAGAAATCGTATCTCCATAAAGATCATGGATCAATTCTTTGCTAAGCGGAAGTGCCTGATTCGTATAAAATCTTGCATCCACATAATCTGTAACCGGTTTCAAGTCCTTCAGTGCATAATATAATGTCTGCATCCATTTCATTTTATCCGAATCCTCATTCTCCGTAAGATCAAGATCTTGTAGACAAAGGATCATCTGATCTAATGCTTCTTCTTTTGTGTACCCAGTCTTTTGTTCTTCTTCTTCCATTGAAATTTTTAATTTTGGAAAAATTCTTAAGATTCTTTCGATAAAATAAGATGGGCGATTGTTATTTCCTGCTGCTTCCATCATGCGATACGATACATACAAGCGGTCAGTTGGTTTTGACACTGTAAGATATAAATAAAACTGTTCCATATATGCAGACTCTTTTGCTCCCGGTGCAAGACCGATCCCGTAACTTTGAAGAATCTCTCTTTGATAGTCACTGACTACTCCTCCGCCATCATTTGCAGCTGGAATCACACCTTCATTGACACCTAAGAAAAATAGGATCTTTACTTCCTCTGTCCTTGTTCGTTTCATATCCCCGATCACAATCTGATCAAGACTTGGCGGAATCACTCCAATCTGCATTTCTTCCAATCCACTTTCAAGAACACTTAAGAAATCATCATAAGAAAGCTTTTCCTCCCCTAAAATTTCTGCCATCTGTTCTAACAGATCAATGACCTGATCATATACTTTCGCATAAGTTGCTGCCTGAATCAGATTTCCTTCTTCTTCAAACATCTCTTGTTTCTT
Organism: Clostridiales bacterium; assembly: GCA_019423795.1. Taxonomy (GTDB): domain Bacteria; phylum Bacillota; class Clostridia; order Lachnospirales; family Lachnospiraceae; genus Anaerostipes. The sequence continues at coordinate 7,379 of JAHZAT010000041.1, read as the reverse complement.
TGCCATCTTTCCTTCGACATCAAGCATTTCCAGAAATTCATACAAATAAATAAGCTTGCGTTTTACGGTACTTCCCCTGCGCTTTAATCCAATCTTTAGATCTTTCACTTCTTCCATAAAACGAATTCTTAATTCTTCCGCTCTCTGTGTCTCTTCATCAGAAAAAAGTTTTGAAGCAAACGGTCTGTTCCATCTTGCAAAACCACGAATTCCGCATGCCAGCACGTAATTTTCCAGAAAATCTGCTTCTTCCATCGTAAAATTTGAAAATCCCGATTTTAAATATCGAAATACCATATCATAGGAAAAATCTTTCTGAATCATCTTCAAGACAGAAAGAAGTGTCTCAATACAAGGATTATTTAATAACTTGCGGTTCACATCCACAAAATATGGAATATGCAGATCATCAAAACTCTTTTCCAGTTCATTCTGGTAACTGTCAAGATCCGCGGTCAGTACAACAATATCTTTGTAGCGATATCCTTCTTCTCTTACAAAACGTTCGATCTCATTTGCCACCGCCCTGCTTTCCTGCCTTGGATTCATAAAACAACGGATTTTTATGTCATTTGGTACCTCGTCGTATGTTTCATATGGATATCGTTCGATATTTTGCTCTAAATGTCTTAATTCCTTAGAATCTCTTCCATCCGGCCAGCATATGATATCTGGCATAACAGGCGTTCCTGCCTCCTGTGCAAGCTTGATCAATTCATATTTTTCCTTCTTTGACATGGCAAACAATTCATATTCATGGTATCTGCTTCTTACATAACGCCCATCTAAAGTAAGTCCTACATAGACATTTTTTCCTATCCTTAAAAGTTTCTCAATAACCTTTCTCTGTATCGGTGTAAATCCTGTAAATCCATCTAGATAAAACGTCGCATCCTTAAGCTTTTGTGATCGATCCATCTTTTGTGCCAGCACATCTAAAAGCTGTTCCGAGATCAAATAGCGTTCCTTGATATAATCTTCAAATTTCTCCATCACAAGAAGTATGTCATCCATCTTTGAACGCAGACCTTCTTCTTTCATTATATCCATCGTCTTCTTTAAATCTTCCATTGAAACATCATACTGATATACTTCTGCAAAAAATGATTTCAATTCATCAATAAATCCCTGTTTCTTCATACTAGATGAAAAAACCTTTAACTCGTCTTTGTGTTGTTCCATGACCTTTCTTATTACCATGGATTTTCCTTCATCTTCCAGCAGATCTTTTGGAATATAGGACAATTCTTCAAATATACGATAAGTCAATCTAAAAAATCCCACCACATCAATATTAAATGTTCCATGGCGTGGATGTCTTTGTACAAGCTGTCTTTGTGCATTGAGTGTTGACTGGTCAGGTACAAGGAAGAAAAACTCCTCATCTTCATGTTCCATGGAATCTTTGATCATCTGCTCATAAATAAAATCTGTCTTCCCAGATCTTGACGATCCTAATATAAACTGTAATGCCATATCTTTTCCTCCATTTTATATCATTTTATTATATCCTATCCTTTATTTTCCGTAAAGATGTTCTAAACACAGCTGCTTATGCATAAATTAGAGATAGAATCTTTTAGGAGGATAACTATGTCATCAAAAACGAAAATCGTCGTATTTAAAGCACGGGAACTTATTTACACCGGAATTTTTATTTTGCTTGGAATCCTTTTGATCCTGCTTCTGGTCTTTATGTTTATACCATCACATAAATCATCAAAAAAATCAAAAGAAACTTCCGGTTACGCACAAGGAGTCTATACCTCTCCATTAAAACTTGGCGAAAATGAATTAGAACTTCAAGTTACAGTGAAGAACGGAAAAGCAAAGCATGTTTCCCTGAAGCATTTAAATAAATCCATAAAAACCATGTATCCTCTGGTCGAACCATCTTTAAATGAAATCAACAAACAGCTTCCAAAAGTAAACAGTATCGATGAAATTAAATTTGATGGCCAGAGCCAGTATACAAATACATTATTAAAACAGGCAGTTAAAAATGCATTAAAAACGGCACAGGAATAATTTCCTGTACCGCTTTCATACTCTGAGTTTGTATTCATATATTTTAATTTCTTATTTAGCCTTTGCCGAAATCTTCTCATAAAAACGTGTGACTGCATAAGCAGCTGTCGGTATCTGCATAAAAATATATGGATATACATACTGCCCCTTTGTCTCCCAGAACAAATGGAACAAGAATCCACCGATCAAAAAGATCAGTCCAAATGCTGCCTTATCATATTCTTTTAAATACTTTATCACAAAGATCCACACCGCTGCCAAAAGTAAAATTATATATGCTTTCATTCCCGTATAAAGATATGTATCATGTTTTTCTTCATTGAACAGGTGATGCAGCTGTTTTGTTTTCACATACTGCCCTGCCGCTGCCTTAGGCCCCGAAAAAATAGATTCATATAACGGATCTGTCCATGTTGTTGTAAGCTTTTTGCTAAAAAATTCACAAGCCTTCTTAGGATGTCTTTTATACTGTTTAATATATCCAGATACCATCTTTTCTCCTTGCTTCGCTGCTTTTTCTCTGTCGTAATTATTGCTTACATATACATCGATAAATTTTTTATTATACCATCCTCCAGAACGAACATGATTATCAGGATCTGTTCCCATCGCGACCCACAAGATACTTGGGACTCCTTTATTTATCTTTTTCCCAGTCGCTACTTCAAATCCAACCGTCATGATCATCTTACCTGCAACAAATACTATGACAAATAATACCATCATCTTTAAGATATTTTTATCATGTTCTTTTAAATAATGTAAAAAAAGATAACAAAGACACGCTGCCAGTGCAATAATAAAATTCTTCTTCATAAGTACTGCTAGCATAAGAAAAATACTGCTTAGGATCATATCTTTCCATTTCTTTGTCCTGACTGCGGCAAATAGATAAAAAACTCCAACTGTCAGAAGAAAAAATCCCGGAATCAATCCATATGCAAATGTCAGGAAGAAAAACTGTGGCAGAAATAAAAAACTTAAAGTAATTGCTGTCAAATTAACCTTATGCTGGTCATTAAATATTTCTTTTGTAATCTTATATATGAAAAAATTAATTCCAAAAATTGCTGCAAGATTCATTCCAAATAATAGCTTTGCATCATAACTTATAAATCCCAATATATATTCATAGATCAGAAATCCAATCTGATGTGGGTATCTGTACATATAATGCCCCATATCCATTGTTGTAAATTTTCCATGATGAATCGCAATGGATGCTTTATGAACAGACAATGCATCATATCTTAATACAGAATTTATATTTATGATCATATAAATTCCTGCCACAAGATATATCACAGAAAAAAATAAAAACAATTTTTTCTCATCGATTCTTTCCGAAAATTTAAATAACAGGTAAAACAAAAGAACCAGCCCGATCATAAAAACTGCTGTCATCCATACATTTGTATTGCGGATGCTGATATGTTCCTTAATATTCATAACATAAGTGAAAAATATTAGATTCTTGATTGTGAGAATTGCGAGTATCACAAAAGAAATCGCATATACCATACCATTTGATATGCGATAAAGTAGTTTCATAGCTTTCATAACTTACTCCTTTTATCCTTATTGTACAAAGCGCTGCATTTGCAGCTGAATCCCTCTTTGAATATTAAACAACAAAAGTATTAAATCTGTCTATCATTTTTTTCTTAAATTTTTCTTACGTTTTTTATACAACAAAAAAGACACAGGATTAAATCTCCCTGTGCCTTTTTCTTTATTTCTTGTATTCTTCTAATTTCTCTGTTTTTGTATTTCGTTTGTAGATCTTTCCATTGTCTTTATCTACATAAAAATCTCCGTATTTCTTCCCAGAATCATCATTTGCATCATAAATCTCAAAATGATATCCACTGGCTCCATCTTTATATTCCTGCTCATCTCTTGTCTCGTTGCGTACTTCATATTTTCCATCCTTATCATCTGTCTGAAGGCGATTTAGTAAATAATCGTGTGCATCATCATAATTATCAAATCCATTTGCTACATCTTCAACGGCATCACCGACTCCGTCTGCCACATCATCAACGGCATCCTCTGCATCATCTACCAAATTATCTTCTGTCGTATTGGATGCATTGTTATTCTCTGTTGTACCTTTTGTTGTAGAATCCTTTCTTCCATTCCCACATCCAGTCAAAACTACAGACACTGCCAAAGTCAATGCAAAAATAAAACTTGCAAGCTTCATCGTCTTTTTCATATTGTATCTCCTTTTCTTCTTAACATCTTGATACTTATATTCTGTCCAGAAGAAAAGAAAATATTTATTTTGATACGAAAATTTCTTATTTTTATTTTAGCTACCCTTATTTTCTTGTAAGTTTCAGTGCAATCTTATCCCCGATCCACTGTCCTACCTGAACAATGACAACCAATGCAACAACGGTAATGATCAGCACCCCTGTCTCATAACGGTTATAACCATACATGATGGCAAGATTACCGATTCCACCACCACCGACAGCTCCTGCCATTGCAGAATATCCAATAACACTTACAAATGTAACAGTTAATGCACGTACCAGCGCAGGTGTTGCTTCTACAAATAAAACTTTGCGGATGATCAGCGGCATACCAGCTCCTGTTGCAACCGCTGCTTCGATCACACCTTTATCAACTTCACTGAAAGCACCTTCTACCAGTCTTGCATAAAATGCGATCGCTGTAATTGCCAGTGACACAGATGCTGCAATTGGTCCAATGCTTGTTCCTACAACCAATCTTGCTAATGGCTGTAATACGATGATCAAAATAATAAATGGCAATGAACGGATCACATTGATGATCGTTCCCGCAATTCCGTTAACAACCTTGTTTTTATAAAAAATCGGATTTGATGCTAAATGTAAGACCAGTCCTAAAATTGTTCCAAAGATTGCTGCTGCGATCATGGAGATCAATACCATCTCAAAGGTCTCAAAGGATGCCTGGGCAAATTCTGACTGAATGATTTCCATTGTTTGATTCATACTATCTTCCTCCTAGCCTCTCTAATTTGTATACATTCTTGCTGATGTATTCTAATGCTTTCTTACGTTCTTCATCTTCCCCGCGTAAGATTACGATCAGCATACCAAATGGTTTATTTCTGATATAATCAACTTTACCATTGATAATATCCATCGTGATATCGTAGTTCTTAGAGGCAACACTGATCACAGGATCGTAAGAATCATCTCCTGTATAGCTTAAACGAACAATTTCTTCATTTGGTTTGGCTGTTAATCCTTCTGGTACTTCTACATTTAAAACTCTCTGTACCAGACTCTTTGCGATATCTGACTTTGGATCTGCAAATGCAGAATAAATATCTGTCACTTCTTTTAACTGTCCGTCTTCCATAAATGCGATACGGTCAAATAATTTCTTTGCCACATCCATCTCATGCGTGATAAATACGATCGTAATATGTGTTTTTTCATTGATCTCTTTTAATAATTCCACAATCTCTTCTGTATTCTCAATATCTAAGGCTGATGTTGCTTCATCACATAACAGAATATCTGGATTATTTGCTAAAGCTCTTGCGATCGCAACTCTTTGTTTCTGCCCACCACTTAAGTTTGCTGGATATGCATCCGCTTTCTCTGGAAGATGTACGATCTCTAAGAGTTCTTTAACTCTGTCTTTGATCTTATTTTTTGGATAATCGTTTGCATATAATGAAAATGCTATATTTTCAGCAATTGTTGATCCGCTGATCAGATTAAAATGCTGGAAGATCATTCCAATATTTAATCTGGTTTTTCTTAATTGTTTTCGATTAAATTTTGTAATGTCTGATCCTTCAATGATCACTTCCCCATTAGTTGGTCTTTGTAACAGATTGATCACACGTACCAGAGTACTCTTTCCTGCACCACTGGGTCCTACGATTCCAAAGATCTCTCCTTTGTTGATCTTTAAGCTTACATTATCAACCGCTTTGAATTCATGACTGCCATTTTTGAAGGTTACATCTATATTTTTTAATTCAATCATGACTTTATCCTTTCTATCTTTCTTTCATTATCTTACTATAATTCTCAGATCTTATATAGTTCTCCAAGAATCAGATAAGCTATTATCCATCAGTTTTCTGACAGACAATAGCTTCATCATAACAATTTCAGTTGATTTTTTCAATAATTTCTTGCTTCTTCCATAAATTACTTATAGTTTTTCATCTTCTCCTGTTCTTAGAACAGAGGTACAACGGCTCCATCATATTTGTCGTTGATATATTTTTTCACTGTATCGCTCTTTAATGCTTTGATCAGAGCTTTTGTTGCTGCTAATTTTTCATTTCCTTTTTTAACAGCCACGATATTTCCATATGTTTTTGCTCCAACAGAATCAGCATCTTCTGTTGCTAAAGCATCTTTATTTACCTTTAATCCTGCCTGTAATGCATAATTTCCATTTACAACTGCGATATCAACATCTTTTAAAGATCTTGGAATCTGAGCTGCTTCGATTTCTTTGATCGCCAAGTCTTTTTTATTCTCTACGATATCTTTCTTTGTTGCTGTTAATCCGGCACCATCTTTTAATTTGATCAGTCCTTGATCCTGTAATAATAATAATGCTCTTGCTTCGTTCGTTGTATCATTAGGAACTGCAACTGTTGCACCCTTCTTTAAATCTTTCAAAGTCTTTGTTTTTCCTGGAAAGATTCCAAATGGTTCATAATGAATCATTCCAGCAGAAACTAAATGTGTCTTCTTCTTTTTATTGAAATCATCTAAATATGGTTTATGCTGGAAATAGTTTGCATCTAAATCTCCAGATTCGAGTGCTGTATTTGGCTGTACATAATCAGAGTATTCTTTGATCTCTAATTCGTATCCTTCTTTTTTTAATTCTTTCTTTGCTACTTTTAAGATGTCAGCATGTGGAGATGGACTTGCTCCGATGACGATCTTCTTTGTTTCTTCTTTCTTTGTATCACTACTGCTGTCTTTCTTTGCTCCGCATCCTGCGAATGCTCCGATGATAACTGCTCCTGTTAATGCCAATGCTAAGGCTTTTTTTAATTTTCCTTTTCTCATATTTTTCACCTCATAATCTTTCTGTTATTTTTATTTGTGTGTTATTGTTTCAACTGATTGAGTTTAGTATAACAGTGCGTTAGGATTTTGTAAAATATGTATTTCTTTTAGTTTGATATAGTTTTTGGCTATAACGGAGTGTTTAATTTGTGGGAGATACTATTTAATCTAGTTATTCGTTTTTTTAATATATATATCAAAAAAAGAGACATAATCCTAAATTTCTTTAAAATCATATCTCTTCTAGCAAGTGAGCGTGCGGGGATTCGAACCCCGGACAACTTGATTAAAAGTCAAGTGCTC
>JAHZAT010000040.1 GCA_019423795.1 Clostridiales bacterium | reverse complement strand
CACTTGGGTTTACCGCAAGGATGTAAGCCATTGTCATAAATGTAGTAATACCAGCAATGACTTCAGTTTTTACGGAGGTATGATTCTCCTTTAATTTAAATAAGTTTTCCAACATAGTTTTTTTCCGTATGTAAAAACATACGTTCCTTTCTTTCTTTATTGAAAATCTATAAAAAGTAACAAACATCATTATATTATAGGCAAAAATGAAAAGCAAGGCGGGAAAATCTGACAAAAATAAAAGGAAACCATCTGGGGTGTGATGGTTTCCTTTTTGAAAAGAGAGGATTAAAAATATATATGAAAAAACTATACCTGTAGGATGTTTCCTGAAATTCTTTTTTGTCTTATCTTTTAGGTCTTTCCTTGAGGTATGGTTATAGTATAATCATTTCCATTTCGAGATTCAATATACAGAATATAAACAAATATAAACGATTTATAAATTGTCATTAAGAAATTCTTACGAATTGGTAAGAAAATCCAAAGTTGATATAGTTAAAAAAAACTTCACAAAATGATTCCGATTTCACTGATTTTCTTATATAATAATATTAAAGTCTAAAGGAGGAATTATTTTTATGCCAAAAAGAACAGATATTAACAAAGTGTTGATCATTGGATCTGGTCCGATCATCATCGGTCAGGCATGCGAATTCGACTATTCGGGGACACAGGCGTGTAAGGCGCTTCGTAAGCTTGGATATGAGATCGTATTGGTCAACTCCAATCCAGCAACGATCATGACAGATCCAGAGACAGCTGACGAAACTTACATTGAACCGCTGAACGCAGAACGTTTAGAGGAGATCATTGCAAAGGAACGTCCAGATGCCTTACTTCCAAACTTAGGTGGGCAGTCCGGATTAAATTTATGTGAAGAGTTATATAAAAAGGGTATTTTAGATAAGTATAATGTCAAAGTAATTGGTGTACAGGTAGATAGTATTGAACGTGGAGAAGACCGTATCGAGTTCAAGAAGACAATGGATGAACTTGGAATCGAGATGGCACGAAGCGAAGTTGCTTACAGCGTGGAAGATGGGCTAAAGATTGCTGATGAGCTTGGTTATCCAGTGGTACTTCGTCCAGCTTACACAATGGGTGGAGCCGGTGGAGGACTGGTGTACAACAAAGAAGAATTAAAGACCGTTATGGCAAGAGGACTTCAGGCAAGTTTAGTTGGGCAGGTACTTGTTGAAGAATCTATTCTTGGATGGGAAGAATTAGAGTTAGAAGTAGTTCGTGATGCAGAAGGAAATATGATCACAGTCTGTTTCATCGAGAATATCGACCCATTAGGTGTTCATACAGGAGACTCTTTCTGTTCTGCACCAATGCTTACAATCTCCGAAGAATGCCAGCAGAGATTACAGGAACAGGCATACAAGATCGTAGATTCTGTACAGGTTATCGGTGGAACAAACGTTCAGTTTGCACATGATCCAGTGACAGATCGTATCATCGTGATCGAGATCAATCCAAGAACATCAAGATCTTCAGCATTAGCATCCAAAGCAACAGGATTCCCAATCGCTTTAGTTTCCGCAATGCTTGCTGCAGGACTTACATTAAAAGATATTCCATGTGGAAAATATGGAACATTAGATAAATATGTACCAGACGGTGATTATGTCGTTATCAAGTTTGCACGCTGGGCATTTGAGAAATTCAAAGGTGTTGAAGACAAACTTGGAACACAGATGCGTGCCGTTGGTGAAGTTATGAGTATCGGTAAGACATACAAAGAAGCATTCCAGAAAGCAATCCGAAGCTTAGAGACAGGACGCTACGGACTTGGACATGCGAACAACTTTGATACTTTAACAAAAGAAGAATTATTAAAGAAATTAGTGACACCATCAAGTGAACGTCATTTCATCATGTACGAAGCATTAAGAAAAGGTGCAACTGTCGATGAGATCTTTGAACTGACAAAAGTAAAAACATACTTTATCGAGCAGATGAAAGAGTTAGTTGAAGAAGAAGAAAAGCTTCTTGCATGCAAAGGAAACATGCCATCTGATGAAATGTTAACATCAGCGAAGAAAGATGGTTTCTCCGACAAATATTTAAGTCAGTTATTAGAGATTCCAGAAGAAGATATCAGAAATAAACGTATTTCAATCGGTGTCGAAGAAGCATGGGAAGGGGTTCATGTAAGCGGAACGCCAGACAGAGCATATTATTATTCAACATATAATGCAGAAGACAAGAACCCAGTATCCACAGATAAACAAAAGATCATGATCTTAGGTGGAGGTCCAAACCGTATCGGACAGGGTATCGAATTTGACTACTGCTGTGTACATGCATCTCAGGCACTGAAGAAAATGGGATTCGAGACGATCATCGTAAACTGTAACCCAGAGACAGTATCTACAGATTACGATACATCCGATAAATTATATTTCGAACCATTAACAGTGGAAGATGTATTAAGTATTTATAATAAAGAAAAACCATTAGGAGTGATCGCTCAGTTCGGTGGACAGACACCACTGAATATTGCTGCTGAACTTGAGAAAAATGGTGTGAAGATTCTTGGAACATCGCCATCTGTCATTGACCTTGCAGAAGACCGTGATCTGTTCCGTGAAATGATGGATAAATTAGAGATTCCAATGCCAGAATCAGGAATGGCAACAACGGTAGAAGAAGCATTAGAGATTGCAGGAAAGATCGGATATCCAGTGATGGTAAGACCTTCTTACGTTCTTGGTGGACGTGGAATGGAAGTTGTCTATGATGACGAAAGCATGACAGGATATATGAAAGCAGCTGTTGGTGTAACACCAGACCGCCCAATTCTGATCGACCGTTTCTTAAATCATGCGATGGAATGTGAAGCAGATGCGATCAGTGACGGAACACACGCATTTGTACCAGCAGTGATGGAACATATCGAACTTGCAGGAGTTCATTCAGGAGACTCCGCTTGTATTCTTCCATCTGTTCATATTTCAGAAGAAAACCTGGAAACGATCAAAGAATACACAAGAAAGATCGCAGAAGAAATGCATGTCAAAGGACTAATGAATATGCAGTATGCGATCGAAGATGATAAAGTTTATGTATTAGAAGCAAACCCACGTGCATCTCGTACAGTACCTTTGGTATCCAAAGTATGTAACGTGAGAATGGTTCCACTGGCAACACAGATCATCACATCTGAATTAACAGGAAAACCATCACCAGTACCAGAATTAAAAGAACAGGCAATTCCATATTATGGAGTCAAAGAAGCAGCCTTCCCATTCAATATGTTCCAAGAAGTAGACCCAGTTCTAGGACCAGAAATGCGTTCTACAGGAGAAGTTCTTGGATTATCCAAATCCTATGGAGAAGCCTTCTACAAAGCACAGGAAGGTGTTGGAGCGAAACTTCCATTAGGAGGAACGGTACTGATTTCTGTAAACCGCAAGGATAAAGAAGAAGTTGTAGAAGTAGCAAAAGCATTTGCAGACGACGGATTTAAGATTCTTGCAACAGAAAACACATGTAAACTGATCAAAGAAGCTGGAATTGAAGCTGAGAAAGTCAATAAATTAAGCGAAGGAAGACCAAACATCCTTGACCTTATCACAAATGGTAATATCGATATTATTGTAAACTCTCCAGTTGGAAAAGACAGCGTGAACGATGACAGTTACCTAAGAAAAGGTGCGATCAAAGCGAAGATTCCATATTATACAACGATCGCAGCAGCCAAAGCAGCAGCTGAAGGAATCGCTTATGTAAAAGCACATCAGGATCAGAATGAAGAAGTGAATTCATTACAGGGATTACATGCACAGATTTCTGATAAGTTGTAATTTGTGTGTTGGCCAACTGTAGTCTTTCAGTATATGATAAAAAATAAATAAACGATCGGAAGAGCAGCTAGAGAATTTTGCTCACGTTTTTTGCAGATCGCTGATCCGCCGGCTTTCCTTGTGCAACTCGCCTTCAAGGGTGTTTAAATCAGAACTCTTTGAGGCTCAGACAGCACACCAAGCCGGCTGCGAATCCGCAAAAAACGTGGCAAAATTCTAATGCTACTCTTCCGATCGTTTATTTATTTTTTATCATATACCTGAAGGCTAAAGTGTGGACAATTACAAGATTGGAAAACTTAGGTGGGGTGTATGTTAAACGTTATTGGTTTTCGTAAGTTTCTTTTATCTTCCGTCAACGAATTCAAAACTTATCAGTCAATACCGTTTAACATACACACTGTGTAGTGATTTGAATAGCGTTCCGTTGTATGAGTCAGAAAGAAAATAAGAAAAAATATTTA
>JAHZAT010000004.1 GCA_019423795.1 Clostridiales bacterium | reverse complement strand
AAACAGAAAGTGAGAATATACAATATGTGGTTAGCAGACCAATGGAAAGACTATGAAGTCTTAGATACATCAAACGGTGAGAAATTAGAACGCTGGGGAGATTATTTTCTGGTAAGGCCAGACCCACAGGTTCTATGGGACACCCCAAAGAAGTTAAGACAGTGGAAGAAGCCAAATGGACATTATCACAGAAGTCACAAAGGCGGCGGACAGTGGGAATTCTTTGATCTTCCTAAGACATGGGATATTCAGTACAAAGAATTAAAATTCCACTTACAGCCATTCAGCTTCAAACATACAGGATTATTCCCAGAACAGGCAGTGAACTGGGACTGGTTTTCAGATAAAATCAGAAAAGCAAATCGTCCAGTAAAAGTATTAAACTTATTTGCCTACACAGGAGGTGCAACACTTGCAGCGGCAGCAGCAGGAGCATCAGTCACACACGTTGACGCATCCAAAGGTATGGTAAACTGGGCAAAAGAAAACGCACAGCTTTCCGGATTAAGAGAAAAACCAATCCGATGGTTAGTTGATGACTGTGTGAAGTTTGTAGAACGTGAGATCCGAAGAGGTAATCATTATGATGGGATCATCATGGACCCTCCATCTTATGGAAGAGGACCAAAGGGTGAGATCTGGAAGATCGAAGAGAAGATTTATCCATTCATTGAACTATGTACAAAGATTCTGTCCGATGACCCATTATTCTTCCTTGTAAACTCCTATACAACAGGTTTACAGCCAGCAGTTTTAACTTATATGTTAGAGACTCAGGTAGCAGCGAAATTTGGTGGAAAAGTAGTCTCAGATGAGATCGGATTACCAGTTTCATCCAACGGATTGGTCCTTCCATGTGGGGCATCTGGACGCTGGGAAAAGTAAGTTCTTAAGATTTACTGAAATTTCGCAGAATATGTAAAAAATCGTTGAATTTTCTTGGAAAATGTTTATAATAAGAGAGTATGTGTACGTGTGTAGAACTGCACGTATACGGATAAAGTAGAAATAACATAATAATGATAGATAAGAGAAAGCGAAAGGGGAATTTTTGCTATGGCAGCAGGAACAGATATTGGAATTGATTTAGGAACCGCCAGCGTATTAGTTTACGTCAAAGGAAAAGGTGTAGTATTAAAAGAGCCATCTGTAGTGGCATTTGATAGAAATACAAACAAGATCAAAGCGATCGGAGAAGAAGCACGTTTAATGTTAGGAAGAACACCAGGTAATATCGTGGCAGTTCGTCCATTACGTCAGGGAGTTATCTCTGATTATACAGTTACAGAGAAGATGTTAAGTTATTTTATCAGCAGAACAGTTGGTAAGTCTTTATTTGGAAGAAAACCTCGCATCAGTGTTTGTGTACCAAGTGGTGCAACTGAAGTAGAGAAGAAAGCCGTAGAAGATGCAACATATCAGGCAGGAGCAAGAGAAGTTTCCATCATCGAAGAGCCAGTAGCAGCAGCGATCGGTGCAGGAATCGACATTGCAAAACCTTGTGGAAATATGATCGTTGATATCGGTGGTGGTACAGCTGATATCGCAGTTATCTCTTTAGGTGGAGTCGTAGTAAGCAACTCTATCAAAGTAGCTGGAGATGACTTTGACGAAGCAATCGTACGTTTCATGCGTAAGAAACATAACTTATTAATTGGAGAACGTACAGCAGAAGAGATCAAGATCAATGTAGGTACAGTATACAAACGCCCAGAAAATCTTACAATGGACGTTCGCGGACGTAACCTTGTAACAGGACTTCCAAAGACAGTGACTGTGACATCTGAAGAAACAGAAGAAGCTTTAAGAGAACCTGCATACCAGATCGTAGACGCAGTACACAATGTACTGGAGAGAACTCCACCAGAATTAGCAGCAGATATTTCTGATCGTGGAATCGTCTTAACAGGTGGTGGATCTTTAATTCAGGGATTAGAAGAACTGATCGAAGAGAAGACTGGAATCAACACAATGACAGCAGAAGATCCTTTAACAGCTGTAGCAATCGGTACAGGAAAATATATCGAATATTTAGCAGATGATGATAAAAAATCAAAGAACAAATAATCATTAGAGATTCAAAGAGGCCAGGATGGCAATTCATCCTGGCCTTAATTCACGTTATACTGTAGATCAGAAGAAAGGAGAGAAAACAATGGCATATTTGAAAGGATACGTAGATCATATACGTTTTCGGAATGAAGATAACGGATATACTGTATTAAGCCTTGATGTCGATGGAGATGAAGAGACTGTCGTTGGATCATTTCCTTTCTTAAATGATGGAGAATACATATCTTTGGAAGGAGATTATGTCGACCACCCAGTGCATGGACCACAATTTCAGATGAGAACTTATGAGATTGTGGCTCCAGATGATATTGACAGCATGGAACGTTATTTAGGTTCCGGAGCGATCAAAGGAGTCGGACCTGCACTTGCAAAACGTATTACAAAGAAGTTTAAGATGGATACCTTCCGAGTTATCGAAGAGGAGCCAGAACGTCTTGCAGAAGTAAAAGGAATCAGCGAGAAGAAAGCCAGAGCGATCGCCGTGGAATTCAGTGAGAAGCAGGAAATGCGTCAGGCGATGATGTTTCTGTCTGGATATGGAATCAATAATAATCTTGCTGTGAAGATTTATAAAGAATATGGGGATCATTTGTATACGATCATTCAGGAAAATCCATATAAGATGACGGATGATATTGCAGGAGTCGGATTTAAGATCGCAGATGAGATCGCGAAGAAAGTCGGGATTGGAAGCAACTCAGATTACCGTATCATTTCTGGAATTTTTTACACCTTAATGCGGGCACTAAATGAAGGCCATGTATTTTTGCCAAAACGTATTTTGTGCAGAAATGCAGCTCATATCTTAGGGGTAACACCAGAAGATATCGAAGAGCATTTATTAGAAATGATGATCGATCGCAAGATCGTTATTGAAGAGGATGAAGAGACAAGAGTTTATGCAGCACCACAGTATCATATGGAAGTCAATACGGCAAGAATGTTGCTGGATTTAAATATCCATTATGATGTTTCCATTTCTGAGGTGGAGACAATGATCGCAATGATCGAAGAGACAGAGCAGATTACATTTGCTGAAAAACAGAAAGAAGCGATCCATGCAGTGGCACAGGATAGTATCGTTGTCTTAACCGGAGGTCCTGGAACTGGTAAGACGACAACGATCAATGGAATGATCCAGTATTTTGAACATGAAGGATTGGATATCCGTTTGGCAGCACCAACAGGAAGAGCAGCAAAGCGTATGACAGAGGCAACGGGATATGAAGCAATGACGATTCATCGTATGTTAGAGATCAATGGGGAAGCTGACAGGGAACGTGACATGAAAAAGGGAAATGCATCCATGTTTGAACGCAATGCGGGTAATCCATTAGAAACGGATGTGATCATTATTGACGAGATGTCCATGGTAGACCTATATCTGATGAATGCACTCCTGCAAGCTATGGTGCCTGGAACAAGATTGGTCATTGTAGGAGATGCCAATCAGTTGCCATCGATCGGTGCTGGAAATGTCTTAAAAGATATGATCGCATCAGGACAGTTTAAAGTCGTGGAATTAAACCAGATCTTCCGTCAGGAAGAAGGCAGCCATATCGTAAGAAATGCCCATCTGATCCATCAGGGAAGACCAGTTGAATTAGATAATAAGAGCCGAGATTTTTTCTTCTTACAGAGAAATAATATTCAGGATGTACTAGGAGTTTTAGTATATTTAGTACGGGATAAACTACCAGGATATGTCCATGTGAAACCATATGACATCCAGATCTTAACACCAATGCGAAAAGGTGAACTTGGTGTTGAGAGGCTCAATCAGGTCATGCAGCAATATTTGAATCCACCATCTGATGAGAAGAAAGAAAAAGAGATCGCCTTTGGATTATTCCGGGAAGGTGACAAAGTCATGCAGATCAAGAACAATTATCAGATTGAATGGGAAATGCGAAATAGCAAAGGATTCACCGTAGATAAGGGAGTTGGAGTATTCAATGGTGATATGGGAATCATCACAGAAATCAATGATTACACAGAGAAGATCACAGTCTTATTTGATGAGACGAGGGAAGTCCAGTATCCGTATGCAAGTCTTGATGAATTAGAACTTGCATATGCAGTCACGATCCACAAATCACAGGGAAGCGAATACCCAGCGGTTGTGATGCCGATCTTAAGCGGACCAAGAGTATTATTCCACAGAAACCTTCTGTATACAGGAGTCACAAGAGCAAAAAACTGTTTAACGATCGTAGGAGACAGAAATATGTTATTTTCCATGATCCAGAATGTCAATGAGCAACGGAGGTATACAACCCTTGCACTGCGCTTAAATCAGATCGCAAATGAATCCGAAGAAAGCGGTCCGATGGATGATCTTGGAATCTAAAAAGTAAAAAATAAAGAGAAAAATGCCAGAAACCGTCATCTTTTAGAGGACGGTTTTTCTTGTTTGAAGTCCTTTTCAAACCTTATAATGAAGGGGAGGAAAGGAAGGGACATATGAAAGAAAAAAGACGTATGATATCAGAAGCAGCCAGGCAGTTAGGCCTTGAAACATATCATTTAAGAACGTGGGAAGAAGAATTTTCCTTAACGATCCCTCGAAATGAAAAAGGATATCGTTGTTATGGAGACAAAGAAATACATACATTTGAACAGATCCGTGATATGAGAAATGCTGGATTAGACAGCGAAGAGATCAAACAGAAATTATCCGGAAATATCATTCCATTTCCGGAAGAAAAACAGATGAATACGTCTGATAAAATGATGCAGTTTCAAAAAGTGTTGGTAAAGATCATGGGACAGGCGATTCTGGAACAGAAAGATCATATTGCAGATCAGATCAGTTCTAAGGTTTCAGACAGAGTAGTAAAAGAAATGGATTATCAGTTTCGGCTAAGAGAAGCTGAAGAAGAAAAAAGATTTCAGAAACTGGATGAGATGATCAGAAATCAGCAAAAAGCAAGAGAAGAAATTGCAGCATCTAGAGAAAAACGAAGATTTTTCAGAAGAAAACGAAAAGAAAGATAAGTAAAGATTGTATTTGGATTCAGACAATATTATAATAAATTTATCAGCTCTGATCTGTAATAGATGAGGAGTGAATAGATAGAGTGAGGAATTCGAATATGAAGAAACGACCAAAGATCCTGGTAGTCGGAAGTCTTATGATGAATCAAGGCATAGAAACATCTGTGATCCCAGAAGAAGGACAGACAGTGATGGGTGAAGATATTAAGAAATCACCCGGAGGCAAGGGGGCTAATCAGGCAGTACAGATGGCTCGCCTTGGGGCAGATGTTACGCTGATCGGTAAGATCGGAAGAGACAGGGATGGAGAAGAACTGGTTAAAGTATGTAAGGAAGCAGGAGTGAACACGGAACAGATCATTTATGATGATGTGCTCCCAACAGGATCTTCGATTGTATTATTAGAGACTGTTCCAGGACAGAAAGTAAAAAAAAGATCGATCGTTATACCAGGGGCAACAACACAATTAACGGTTGATGAGATCGCATATCTGGAAGATGAGATGGACAAATATGATCTCGTTGTGCTTCAGAATGCGATACCGATGGAAGTCAATGAAGCAATTGCGGGCTATGCATATAAACATGAAGTTGATGTAGTATTGAATCCTATTCCGGCAAAGAAGCTTTCAAAAGAACTTATGGAGTGCGTTACATATATGATCGTCAATGAGCAGGCAGCAAAATCAATGACAGGTATTAAGATTCATAGTGATTGGAAGAGGGAATGGACAAGATTTAATCTTGATGAAGCAAGAGTTGCATCTGCGGTGATTCGTGGACGAGGAGTACCAACAGTACTGATCACGCTAGCCGAAAAGGGTGTGATCATGAACACACCAGAACGTTTTTACTATAAGAAAGCGATCGAAGATGTAGAAATGGTCGATCCAAGAGCAGCAGGAGATGCATTTATCGGGGCGTTCTGTACAAGGATCTGTACGGATGATTCTATTGGAAAAGTGCTGTCGATAGCGAATTATACAGCAGCTTTATCTATTGCAACAGAAGGGGCAATAGAATCTCTGCCAACATCGAAACAAGTAAGAGAATATATGGAACAAAAAAGAGATGCATAAAAATGCATCTCTTTTTTGTTGTTTGAACAATATACGTTACCTGGAAATTATTCCTGGCTGATAGCTCCTGCTGGACATCCGTCTGCACAAGCTCCACATTCCATGCATGTATCTGCATCGATTACGTACTGTCCATCTCCTTCGCTGATAGCTCCTGCTGGGCAAGTTCCTTCGCAAGCTCCACAAGAAATACAAGCGTCTGAAATTACATATGCCATAGTTATATCCTCCTTATATAAATAGTATAATCATTAGTAGCGGGTAGACCCCGCTTGACCATCTCTATTTTAATATACTTAGGAAGGAATATCAAGTAATTTTGTTGTATTTTTAACAATAATAAGTGGAAAATTTATAAAGTTATTTTGACACTTTGAACAGAATGTATTATACTATGAATGTTAGTTTAAACTATTTTAGAAAACATGTATCGAAAAACATATTTTCTGAAAATATTATTAAATTTTATGGAGGAACAAACGAAATGGCAATTTCAAAAGATATGATCATCGCAGATCTGATCGCATTAGATCCAAACTACGCAGCAATCCTTATGGCATCTGGAATGGGATGCGTTGGATGCCCATCATCTCAGGGAGAAAGCATTGAACAGGCAGCTTATGTTCATGGAATGGACTTAGATGAACTGCTTGGAAGATTAAACGAATATGCTCAGACAAAAGAAGCATAATTAATCGAGCAATAAGAAATTAAAAGTGAAAAAGGACTATATTCCTTAGTGTATTAAAAGCACTAAGGAATATAGTCCTTTCTTTTTTTGCGAATAATGATCAAAGTGGCAAAAGTACCAAAACTCATGATTAAAATCATAAAAACGTTGTTGGAAAATTGTAAAAATAACCAAAAAATATCATTGAAAAACCTTGATTTTATGCCAAATTTACGATTAGTTTATAAAATTTTTATATTTGTGCAACGTTGAGCAAAAATGTTGCACATCACAGGAATGAGCAATAGTTGCTCCATTTTTTGAACCCAAAGAGAATTGTATTGATAAAAATACCCAGATATAATGTAATCAACAGGTAAGGAACGAAGCTTACAAAATGTAACAAACAACCTGACCGTAAGAATAATAAAAGGAGAGTGATAAGTCGTGGCAAATCGTGACACAATTTACAAAGAACTGATTCAGCTTGACTGGGAAGTCAAAGATCAGGACGAATTTTTTGACAAGATGACAGATAAGCTTTTAGAGCTTGGGTATGTAAAAGATACATTCAGAGATGCAATTAAAACGAGAGAAGCAAATTATCCAACAGCTCTTCCGGTTGAACCGTATCCGGTAGCTATCCCTCATTCAGACCCAGAGAATATCATCAAACCATTTATCGCATGTACAAGATTAAAAGATACGATTAAATGGTGTGAGATGGCAAACAATGATGTTCAGCATGATGTAAAATTCATCTTCATGTTAGGATTCCTCGGTGGACATGATGATCCAAATGCAGGAAACGAACATGTTGAATTACTTCAGGTACTGGTAACAAACTTCCAGAAGCCAGAAGTTATGGACAGATTAGTAAACGCTAAAACTGAAGATGAGTACATGGAAGCAGTACTTTCCATGGAAGGTCTTTAAAATAACCAATAAACAAAACTAATAAAGGTTTTTAGAAAGGAAGGTCTTAAAATGAAACAGATCGTAGTAGCATGTGGAAGTGGAGTAGCAACTTCTCAGACAGTAGCAAGTAAAGTTAATCGTCTTTTAAAAGAGAACAATATCCCTGCTGAAGTATTAGCAGTAGATATCAAATCTGTAGACCGTTACATTGCAGGAAGCTGTGCTTACATCGCAATCACAAAGGTAACAAAAGAATATCCTATCCCAGTTATCAATGGTATCGCATTTTTAACAGGTGTTGGACAGGATGCTGAATTCAAAAAATTAGTTGACGCTGTAAACGCATAAGAGGCAAAACAGTTTTAACTGATTTTTGAAAGAGAGAAAAGGAGAATTATATGAGTGTTTTAGGAAATGTAATTAACTGGATCCTGGGATTAGGTGCTGCAATCTTCGTACCTATCATCATTATCATCGCAGGATTAATCGTAGGAATGAAACTTAAAGATGCCATTTCAGCTGGTATCACATTAGGTGTAGCCTTCACTGGTATGTCAATGCTGATCGGATTTATGTCTGATGCTATCGGACCTGCTGCAAAGGCAATGTTAACACACACAGGAATCAACTTACCAATCGTTGATGGTGGTTGGACAACATTATCAGCAATCGCATGGTCTTGGCCATATGCATTTTTAATGTTCCCACTGATGATCGGATTAAACATTCTTATGTTGATCATTAACAAGACAAAAACATTCAACGCTGACTTATGGAATGTTTGGGGAAAAATCTTTACTGGTGTAGCAGTAGCAGCCGTATCTAAACCATACTTTGGAACAGCAGCTTCTATCGCATTAGCATTTATCGTAGCTGGTATTCAGATCATCTTCGAGTTAAAGATGGCAGATATGTATCAGTATCGTATTGAAAAACTTTCTGGAATTCCAGGAGTAACATGTACACATAAAATGGGATTCACATCAATCTTCATGTTCCCAATTGACTGTATTTTAAAGAAAATCCCTGCATTAAACAAACGTTTCGATGCAGCAGCATTAAAAGATAAGATCGGTATCTTCGCTGAATCTCACGTATTAGGATTCATCCTTGGTATTATCTTCGGTATCTTAGCTCGTTACAGTGTAGCAGCTACATTAACATTAGGTATTCAGGCTTCATGTGCATTAACACTGTTCCCTGTAATCTCTAAATACTTCATGATGGCATTAGAGCCAATTTCATCAGCAATCAGTGCTTTCATGAACAAGAAATTCGATGACAGAACATTAGTTGTAGGTCTTGACTGGCCATTCATGGGTGGTGCAAACGAAATCTGGTTAGCAGTATTCTGGGCTATCCCTGTAACATTAGTATTCTCAATGTTCTTACCAGGAAATGAAATCCTTCCATTCGCTGGTATCGTAAACAATGCGATCGCAGTAGCAGCATTCCTTGTAACAGGTGGTAACATCATCCGTATGTTAATCTTAGTTACATTATTTGCACCAGCTTACCTTTGGGTAGGAACAATCATGGCACCATTCATCTCTGATCTTGCTCGTTCAACAGGAGCAGTTGCATTAAAAGCTGGAGAATTAATTTCTTGCTCATCTATCGATGGACCTATCCAGACATATGCATTCTCCCATGTATTTAAGATCATGGATGGAAACTTCTTCCCATTAGTATTATGTGTGATCTTTGTTGTATGCTTTGTTGCACTTTACAAATACCTTGGAAAAGAAGAAGCAGAAGGAAGAGAGATCAACTAGGATTGATTCTCAATTATACATAAAAATTAGACAGCAAAAAGAAATGAGGTTTCAGTTATGCAGAGATTTGTAAATGATCCAGATTATATTGTAGAAGATATGGTAAAAGGGTATGTAAAAGCCCATAAAGATCTGATCAAACGTTCAGAAGCAAATGATCGCGTTGTCCAGTATGTAAACGCTCCTGTAGAAGGCAAAGTTGGTCTTGTAACAGGTGGTGGATCAGGACATGAACCTGCGTTTCTTGGCTATGTCGGAAAGAATATGATGGATGCAGTAGCAGTAGGTGAGATTTTTTCCTCACCTTCTGCTCAAGCATTTTATGACGCTTTTATGTCAGTAGATTCTGGTAAAGGAGTTGCCTGCTTATTTGGTAACTATGCCGGAGATAACATGAACGTAAAGATGGCGATCCGCAAAGCAAAGAAACAGGGTGTCACTGTAAAATATGTCGTAGCAACAGATGACGTTGCATCTTCTCCAAAAGAGACAAAAGAAAAACGTCATGGTATTGCAGGCGGAGTGTTCATGTGGAAGATCGGAGGAGCGAAAGCTGCTTTAGGTGGAACACTTGATGAAGTTATTGACGTAGCGCAAAAAACAGTGGATAACACTAGAAGTATCTGTGTGGGACTGAGTCCATGTGCGATTCCAGCAGTAGGGCATTCAAACTTTGAGATTGAAGATGGAAAGATGGAATTTGGAATCGGACATCATGGAGAACCAGGTATTAATGTCCAGGATTTAAAACCAGCAAAAGACATTGCAAGACAGATGGCTAAGGCAGTCATTGATGATATGGAACCAGAAGAAGGTTCTGAAGTTGCAGTCTTAATGTCTGGATTAGGAGCTACTCCGGTTATGGAATTATACGTTCTGTACGATGAAGTAGAAGCATATTTAGAAGAACAGGGATTGTCTGTATATAAAGTGTTTATTGGAGATTATGTAACATCTCTTGATATGAATGGAGCAGCATTAACTGTCCTTAAATTAGATGATGAATTGAAAGAATTACTTGATCATGAGGCAAAATCTCCTGGAATTGAAGTATAAACTTATGAAAGTAAGAACTTGATGAAAGAGGTGTACCCATTGTATTTAGATGAAAGAGCTTATACGGTTCTTAAAACGATAGTGAATAATCCCTCGATTACGGGGAAGGAAGTGGAAATGTCTTTACAGCTATCCAGGAAGCAGTTAAGTTACACGATCGAGAAGATCAATGATTATCTGCAAGACAATGGAACGCCAAAGATTGAGAGGCTTAGAACTGGAAAATTCATTATACCAGTGGCTGTTATTGAACAATATCAGACAGAAGAGATCGCAGGGGATGGAACAACGTATATTTATACGGACAAGGAACGCGGACTTTTAATTTTTTTGATGCTTCTTTGCATACGTGAGGAATTATCAATCTATCATTTCACATCAAAATTAGAAATCAGCAAGAATACATTTCTTACAGATCTTAAGAAACTGGAACAAAGATTAGAAGATTATCATCTGGAAGTATCATACAGCCGACAGGAAGGATATCACTTAGTCGGCAGTGAATATGCAAAGCGGGAAATGATGATCACATCGATTCGTGGGATTTTGAAGATTCCAAAAGGAAAAGATACGATCATGGACATCTGTCAGATCAGTGAAGAGATGATGGAGCAGGTAGAGAAACAGATCTCAATGATCGAAGAACGCCTGCAAGTTCGTTTTACAGATGAGAGACTTAAAGAACTTCCACTGATCATGTGTCTCACTATTATCAGAACACAGAAGGGAAGAATTCTTCGAGAACTTCCAGAGACATTTCAACATATTGCCGGCACCAAAGAATATTCAGTTATGCTTGAATTTGCAAAAGAATATGGGATCACCTGGCAGACTGAGAAACTGTTTTTAACAGCTCAGATACAGATTTCAAATTTTCATACATTACAAGGAAAAGATTCTTCACAGGAAGAAGAATTAATGAAAGCTTCAGAAGAAGTGATCGTTAATTTTGAGAATCTGATCTGTGTAACGATCAATGAAAGAGAGACATTGCTTGAAGCATTGTTTCAGCATATCAAACCAGCATTTTACCGTATGAAGTATCATTATCATATTGAACAGAGTATTTTAGATATGGTCCTCCCACAATATGCGTCACTTCATGCAATTGTCCGTAAGTCGATCGGACCGGTTGAGAAATTAGTTGGAGTCGAGGTGCCAGACGAAGAGCTCGTATATATTACAGCATTGTTTGGAGCATGGCTTCGAAGAGAAGGAATTCTTGAACTTGCACCGGAAGCAAAGAAACGAGCAGTGGTTGTATGTGCCAATGGAATATCGGTTTCAAATTTTTTATATTTTACATTGAAAGAACTGTTTCCAGAGATTGATTTTATTGCATGCCTTTCTATGAGAGATTTTGCAACCTATGATGAAACAAAGTTTGACATTGTATTTACGATGGTAAGACTAGAGACAGCAAAGACACAATTTGTTGTAAAGCCATTCCTTGATGAGATATCTAAGATGAAATTCAGGGACAAAGTCATGGGAGAATTAGTTGGGATCGTTCCTCGTAAGCTAGATGTTTCTACATTATTAGATGTCGTTCGAAAATATGCAGATATTAAGGATGAAGAAGCTCTGAAAAGGGAATTCGCAGCAGCACTCAATCCAGAGACAGAAGAGGAAAAATCCGACAATGTAAGAACGAAGTTTCAGATCGGGCTGAAAGATGTTTTAGTAGAGGAAACGGTACAAGTATTAGATCATGTACTTCCTTGGGAAGATGCAATCCAAACGGTGGCCAAGCCGTTGCTGGATCGTGGGGATATCACAGAGAGATATGTTCAGAAGGCAATTGACAATATCAAAGCAGATAAACCATTTATCATGATCGCAGACGGAGTGATCATTGCGCATGCAGGGGTTGATGATGGAGCGAAAAGAGTGTGTTTATCATTGCTTACGATGCCAGAGAGAACGGATGTTTACGGATATATGGAAGCGGATGTCGTCATTATGATCGGAACTCCTGATCCAACGAAACATCTGGAAGTGTTAGAACAGTTAAATCACATTATTGAAGATAAAAAAAGCTTGCAGCTTTTAAAGAAAGCGAAAAAGCCAGAAGATATTATTAAACTTATTCAAAAACGAGAAAAGGAGAAGAAGAAATGTTAGAATCATTAAAAAAAGACGTTGTAGCTATGGCAAAACGTGCTCAAAAAGAAGGATTATGTAAACATTTATCTGGAAACTTAAGTGCAAGAGATCCAGAAACAGGATATGTAGTAATCACACCAACACAGGTAGATAGAGAATTATTAACAGCAAGAGATATGGTTGTTCTTGATCTTGATGCAAACGTTATCGAAAATGAATCAGGACTTCGTCCAACAAGTGAATCTTTAATGCATCTTCAGATTTACAAAACAAGACCAGATGTGAATGCAATCTGCCATACACATTCTATGTATGCAACAACATTCGCTGTATTAAACAAACCAATTCCAGCGGTTGTATATGAAATTGCTAACTTAGGTGTAACAAAATCCAGAATCCCAGTAGCTCCTTACGGACGTCCAGGAACAACAGATCTGTCTGATAGTGTTATTGAACCAGTTCAGGAAGCAGATGTATTCTTATTACAGGGACATGGAGCAGTGGCTGTATCTCAGGGTGACATCTATGATGCATACTTAAGAGCTGCTTATATCGAAGAATTAGCTCAGTTATACTACAATGCACTTTGTGCAGGACAGGGTGAAGAACCATACTTCTTCCCACCAGAAGAATTACAGAAATGGGAATATCCATCTCAGATCAAATTCCCTAACAAATAATCGCTTACATAGAAGAAGGAGAGTATGCAATGAAGAAAATTATCAACCAGCCAGATAATTATATCAAAGAAATGTTAGAAGGAATCTACATCGCACATAAAGATGATCTTACATGTGTAGATGGTGACTTACAGGTTCTTGTATCTAAACATAAAAAAGAAGGAAAAGTAGGTATCGTCACAGGTGGTGGATCAGGACATCTTCCATTATTCTTGGGATATGTAGGAAAAGGTATGATCGATGGATGTGCAGTTGGTGATGTATTCCAGTCTCCAAGTGTAGATCAGGCAATCGCTTTAACAAGAGATGCAGACCAGGGTGCCGGAGTATTATATATCTACGGTAATTATAATGGAGATATCTTCACATTCCGTCCAGCAGCTGATGAAGTTGAGATGGAAGACGATATCGAAACAGCAGAAGTTTTAGGAGCAGACGATGTTGCTTCAGCAGGACCATCTGCACCAGGAGAAAAGAGTACACGTCGTGGTGTTGCAGGAATCTTCTTCGTATACAAATGTGCAGGAGCTGCAGCAGACAAGATGCTTTCTTTAGAAGAAGTAAAACGTGTTGCAGATAAAGCAAACAACAACGTTCGTACAATGGGTGTAGCTTTAACACCATGTACAGTGCCAAGAGTTGGTAAACCAAGTTTCGAAATCGAAGATGACGAAATGGAAATTGGAATGGGAATCCATGGAGAACCAGGAATCCGCCGTGGTAAATTAGAGCCAGCTGATCAGATCGTTGATGAAATGTTAGAGAAGATCGTAGCAGACCTTCCATATGAAAAAGGTGATGAAGTTGCAGTACTTGTAAATGGTCTTGGAGCTACTCCATTAGATGAACAGTATATTGTAACACGTCGCATCAATCAGGTTCTTGAAGAAAAAGGAATCAGCGTATACAAATACTATGTGGGAGAATATGCAACAGCGATTGAAATGGCTGGATTCTCAATCTCATTATTAAAACTTGATGATGAATTAAAAGAATATATCGACCATCCAGTTGATACACCATTCTTCAAACAGGTTTAGGAGGCGTTTTAGTATGGAAACATCTTACTTAATCAAATTATTAAAAGAGATCAGTAACATTATGGCTGAGAATAAAGATAAGCTGATCGAGATGGACGGAATCGTTGGTGATGGAGACTTAGGTCTTACAATGTCCGATGGATTTAAAGCAGCATACGATGCAGTATCTGACGGAGCAATCGCTGATGCAGGAAAACTGTTATTTGCAGCAGGAAAAGCAATGGCGAATAAAGTTCCTTCAACAATGGGATCTTTAATGGCAACTGGTTTAAAACAGGCTGGAAAAGATTTGAAAGGAAAAGAAACATTAGAAGATGCTGATGTAGTACAGATCTTTGCTTCTTACGAAGCGGGAGTTGCGAAATTAGGTGGAGCAAAGGTTGGAGATAAGACATTCCTTGATGGCCTTCATCCAGCAGTAGAAAGCTTACAGGCTTCTTTAGCAGCAGGAGAATCTTTGGCAGATATGGCAGGGAAAGCCGCTGATGCAGCAGAAGAAGGATTCAAAGCTACTACAACAATGTTAGCAGTTCATGGACGTGCTGCAACAAGAGGAGAAGCATCCAGAAGTCTGGAAGATCCAGGAGCCAAAGTTGCATCGCTGATCATGCAGGCATTTGCAAAAAGTTTATAATTCTTAGCATGTGATTTATAAAGATAAAACAGTACATTGTAATAGAGATATTATAGTGTACTGTTTTTTTAGGAGGTATGTTATGTTAAATTTTCAATATTTTACACCGACCAAGGTTGTATTTGGCAAAGATGCGGAATTGAAAGTTGGTCCGTTGGTAAAGGAAGAAGGGTGTAAGAAAGTTCTGGTACATTATGGTGGACAAAGTGCTAAAAAGTCTGGACTGTTGGACAGAGTCTGCGAAGCATTAAAGGATTTTGACATTGATTATGTAACACTTGGAGGTGTAGTTCCAAATCCACATCTTTCAAAAGTATATGAAGGAATCGAATTATGCAAGAAAGAAGGAGTAGATTTCATTCTTGCAGTTGGAGGAGGAAGTGTTATCGATTCCTGTAAAGCGATTGCGTATGGACTTGGAAATCCAGAGGTTGATGTATGGGATCTGTTTACAGGAAAGGCAAGACCAAAAGCATGTTATCCACTAGGAAGCGTCTTAACGATCGCAGCAGCAGGAAGTGAAATGAGTAATTCCTGCGTTATCACCAATGAAGAAGGATGGTATAAGAAAGCACTGGATACAGATCTTGCCAGACCTAAATTTGCGATCATGAATCCAGAGATCACATATACCTTGCCAGACTATCAGACACAGTGCGGATGTGCAGATATCATGATGCATACAATGGAACGTTATTTTGTATTAGAAGATACAATGGAGATCACAGACAAGATCGCTCAGGACGTTATGAAAAATGTCATGAAATATGCAAAGATCTTAAAGAAGGATCCTGAGAATTATGAAGCAAGAGCAGAGATCATGTGGTGTGGATCTCTGTCACATAATGGTTTGACAGGCTGCGGAACTTGCGGAGGTGACTGGGCAACGCATCTGATTGAACATGAGCTTGGTGGAATGTTTGATGTGGCTCATGGAGCAGGGCTTGCAGCTGTATGGGGAAGCTGGGCAAGATATGTTATGGACGAGAAACCAGAACGATTTGCACAGTTTGCAGTCGATGTTATGGGAGTAGAAGAAAGCGATGATGTAAAATCAACAGCATTAAAAGGTATTGAAGCAGTCGAAGAGTTTTATAGAATGATCGAGATGCCAACAAATATGAAAGAACTTGGAATCAATCCAACCGACGAGCAGATAAAAGATATGGCAATGAAAGCAACGAATCATGACACACAGCAGTTAGGTGCATTTAAAAAATTGTCAGCAAAGGACTTAGTAGAAATTTATAAAACAGCAAAATAAATCCAATAAGAAGCCATGTATCTATAAAATAGAAAAAGGAATTCCTGAACACAAAATATTCGGGGATTCCTTTTCGTTTGTTTTAATAAGCAGCCATTTCTTCAACGGCCTGTTTTTCAATAATCGTCGTCAGATGTTCATTAAATAAAGCTTTCGTTGCATATGTGTTTGGCAGACGTTTGCAATATTCTGATAAAAGCTGATGAATCTCATCCATGACCGTGCTGTTCGGCGAATCGTCAAGATCCGTCAATGAAAGATAGTAGCACTGGTTTTCAGAATCTTTATATAAAGTACTGGACAGGCTGTACTTGTTCAGTAACTTTGAAGCAAATGCAACGTCATCGAGAGAAGTAAAAGCAAAGATGCCAACTCCGTCATCGGCGAGTACACGTTTCATATCATTTCCTGAATCTGCTGAAAATGTGGATTTTCCAAAGTCTGAAAGCAGATCTGGAAGATTAGATAAAATGTCTTCATCAGCTCCCGCGAGCTGTCCAGCCAATAGACTTTTCGGCAGTTTTTTATAATGTTCACGGAAATCCTCCGGGTTATCCACTCTTGTGATCACAAGGATCAGACATTCTTTGGATACAGGAATTGCTTCTACCATCAAAGGATTATCTTCATTCGTCTCAAAACCAAGTTCAGTAGCAGCTTTGTTCATTAATTCCCGGAACAATCCTTTCGCCTTTTCAGAGCCAAAGGCAAGTTCACTTAACAGAGTTTCCTTTCCTTCTAAGTCTTCTTTATTTAAAGTACATCGGATTTGATTATCACTGATACGTTCTATTTTCATAATCATCACTCCTTTACTACTTTGATGTTATTATAGTATTACTTTTGCGACGTGTAAAGCTTTTTCAAGAAATTTACAATTTTATCCATAAATGCCTTGAAATAATTTCCAATTATGTATATAATTACATTATGTCGCGACAAGACTTACATTTGGAAACAGTGCGGAATTTTTATATACCACAAGAAACACTGACGATGTAAGGAAGGAACTTTCATTGTATGAGATTAAGAAAGTAACAAGAAACATCTGCTTAATAAGATTGGAGGGTACGTATGACGAGTCATGATGAATTATCTTATTATCTGTCACAAGGACTGGCGATCCGTGTGGACGGCATTACAATAAGTGATGCGAATCTGGAACATCTAAATCTAATACTCAACGAAGATGATTCTTACATGAAAGAGTATGTCAACGATCAGGAAGGAGAGATCTACGCCATAGAATATCAGAAAATCAAAGAATAATATGCAAAGAGTATAGCAGAGCTGGGAGATTAATTTCCCAGCTCATTATATATCTGCTAGATAGCTTTCAATGCCATCTAAGATACATTGAACAGCT
>JAHZAT010000039.1 GCA_019423795.1 Clostridiales bacterium | reverse complement strand
TCTCATTTTGAAGTGCTTTCAGAGAAGTCTTTGTATAAGAAGAGAAAACGAAGAGATTTTGCAAGTCAGGTGGAAGAAGAAAAGCAGCAGGAAGAATTATCAAGAGAAGATGTCCTAAGATTAAATAAGATTCATACAAGATACCAACAGGCTGAGATTGAAGATTTCATTGAAGCTTACATGCATGATGACCATATGGAAGTTAAGGATATTGATATCAGGGATGAAGAGTCCTTTGAGAAATTAATCCTTGCTTACGATTACAGTACGAGAAGAAACAGTAAATATAAAGCGATCGAGAGAGACGATAAATTGATCGATAATGGAAGTTACCGCTATCCGGCATTAACTTTTGTAAGGAGGAAACCGAAATCATGATACCGTATTATGAAGAATTGAATGACGAAGAAAAAAATGCGGTCACGAAAGTGATCCGTACGTTGTTAAAACAGACATTTGTATTAGAAAGAAAATATGATAAAAAGAGCGGAAGACTTGTATACAATAAAGAATTTAGAACCATTGACCTGCATCAGGAATTTTTAAGAGAATATTTTAAGATTTCAGGAATCGAATTAAGAGAAAATCTGCATCTTGGAGTCTTTTATATTGAAGGAGAAACTTTGATCGGAGAGAAG
This sequence comes from Clostridiales bacterium, assembly GCA_019423795.1. Classification (GTDB taxonomy): domain Bacteria; phylum Bacillota; class Clostridia; order Lachnospirales; family Lachnospiraceae; genus Anaerostipes. The sequence goes on along the minus strand of JAHZAT010000039.1, from coordinate 6,518 downwards.
ATTTCCAGATTATCAACCATTTATCTTCTGATCTTAAAATTATTGTATGATGAACATATGGCAGAGGCTTCATCGAATACAAGTGTGTATACATCATTAGGAGAAATCCATGAAAAGATCAATGATTTCCATCTGATGAGAACCTTGCCATCCATCACTGAGATGCGTCGTTCCATCGCATTATTAAAGAAATATCAGATCATCGAACCACTCGATGTATTAGAAGAGTTAAATGACGAGACAAGAATGATGATCTATCCATGCGTGAATGTCGTGTTACTAGGAGATGACATCCGCAGATTGATCGAAAGTTTCAGTAAGGAGGAAGTAGACAGTGAGTTTGACGAAGACGAAGCAGCCATTTCTGGCATTATCGAAGATATGCCTGAATAATTGGCATTATATAGATCAGAAAGTATTAAGTTTCAACGATGGAATCAACTTTTTTACCGGACATTCTGGAAGTGGAAAGTCAACAGTGATCGATGCGATGCAGATCGTTTTATATGCGAATACAGATGGTCGTGGATTCTTTAATAAGGCGGCAGCAGACGATTCCGATCGAAATCTGATCGAATACCTGCGAGGAATGGTTGCGGTCGGAGAGAAAGATGAAGTTACTTATTTGAGAAATAAAAACTTCTCCACAACGATCGTTCTGGAATTTACACAGACAGAATCTGACGAAAAAGAATGTCTGGGAGTTGTATTTGACGTAGATACAGCAAGAAATGATACATCCAGATTATTTTTCTGGCACAAAGGCGGCATTTTAGAGAATGCTTACCGTACGGAAGAGCATGCGATGACAATTTCGGAACTCCGCAAATATATGCAGAAAAACTTCAAAAAAGAAGATTTCTATTTTGGAACAAGCAACGAGAGATTTAGAAAACAGATGTATGACATCTATCTTGGCGGTCTTGATATGGAGAAATTCCCAAGACTGTTTAAACGCGCGATCCCATTTAAAATGAATATCAAGCTCGAAGATTTTGTGAAAGAATACATTTGTATGGAGCAGGACATTCATATTGAAGATATGCAGGAAAGCGTGATGCAATATGGAAGAATGCGTCAGAGAATCGAAGATACATTAAAGGAAGCAAAGAGCTTAGAAGAGATCAAAGAAAGTTTCGTTAAATTCAAGACCAAAAAAGAGGAACAGGATTATTGTCAGTACCGCATGAACAAACTGGATGTCCTGAAATTAAAAACAGATATTCATCTATTACAGCAAAAGATTGAAGATGGAGAGAAAGATCTAAAGACACAGGAAGAGAATGAAACAGTTCTTGAGAAGAAACTAGAGAAACTCGCCAAAGAATACGATGCATTAGTAGCACAGATCGCAGGAAGTGGATACGATCAGATCGCAACAAGGAAAAAGGATGTTCAGGAGTTGTTAGGACAGTTAAATCATTCCGTACAGCGTTGGGAACAGACATCAAAAGACTTAAAAAAATGGTGTGATCTCGATATTACGCCAAATCAGGCAATCTGGGATATCGAGAAATTTGAACAGGGAGATATCACAGAAGATGATCTAAACCGATTAAAACATACATTGGATATCTTAAGAAAAGAAACTGAGGAAGAACGACAAGATAATGCGTCTGCACTAAGAGCTTTAAAGAAACAGGAGAAATCCATTTCTGATGAGTTGAAAGAACTGAAAAAGGGTAACAAAGCATATCCAAAAGAAGTTCTGGATGCAAGATATGAATTACAGACGAAATTAAGCGAAAAATGTGGTGATTTTGTAAAAGTAAATGTGCTTGCCGATCTGTTAGACATGAAAGATGAGAAATGGCATAAAGCGGTCGAAGGATATTTAGGATCGAATAAATTAACACTCATCGTGGAACCCAAATACGTTAAGGATGCCATGGAAATCTATCGTGATATGGATCAGAAGAAATACTGGAGAATTTCGATCGCAGACACACAAAAGATTGATAAGCAGGACATGAAGGTTGAGGGAAATGCATTGTCAGAAGAAGTTCTTGCAGAACAGTCTTATGTGAAAAAGCTGATAGAATCCTTGATCGGGCGTGTGATCAAATGTGAGACGATCGATGAATTAAGAAATTGCCGTACTGGTATCACACCAGATGGAATGCTTTATAAAAATTTCCAGTTAAAACGATTAGATCCAAAACAGTACACAAGAAATTCCTACATTGGAGACAACAGTTTACGCCACAGGATCAAAGAATTAGAGAAAGAAAAGGATAAGATCTTTGATAAAAAAGATCCATTAGAAAAAGAAGTTTTAAGTGCTGCCGTTATTTTGGACTATGAATATCTTCCACAGTCAGCCGAAGAATATTTAAAACAGCAGGAAACACTGGAACGTGCGAAAGAACGTCAGGAAGAATATGAAGATTTAGAAAATCAGCTGACAAAATTAAGAGAAGGTGCCTTAAAAGGTCTGGAAGAGGAAAGAGACCAGAACAGGTTAAAACAGGAAGATTGCAAACAAGAGATCAATGCAATGAAAGAAGCAATCTGGGTAACACAGAATGCATTAAAAGAATGCAGACAGCAGATCATTGACCAGAATGAAGCATTGATCCGGGCACAGAATGAATTGCTGGCAAATGGAGAGTACGAGCAGCAGTTTGCACAGGAGATCGAGAAGACAGACACAGAAGACTATGAACGTCTCAAAAAACGTGCAGCAAGGAAATACTATGATGCCGGAACGAAGAAGGAAGAAGAATATCGAAAGCTTGTGGAAGTCAGAACTGCATATTTAAGGGAATATCCGAACCGCACATTCTCAGCAGTGGATGAGAATAATGATGTGTATGACAAGCTTTATAAGGAATTATCATCTGATCACATGGAAATGTATCGTGAAAAAGCTGCAAAACAGGCCAAAACAGCAATGGAACATTTCAAAGATGACTTTGTATACAAGATTCGAAGCGCAATCAGGGAAGCTTATCAGCGCAGGGATGAATTAAACCGCATGATCAGTGGACTCGACTTTGGGAAAGACAAATACCAGTTTAAGATCACAAGAAATACAGGAGCCGATGGTAAATATTATCCAATGTTTATGGATGATTCCCTGAATATCGATCCGTCTGTCTTAAACACAACGATGGATGACCAGATGAATCTCTTCTCTATGGAACATGAGAATAAATACGGGGAACTGATGAATGAATTAATCGAGATCTTTATCCCGCCAGAAGGTGCAACCGGTGAAGAACTTGAGAATGCGAAACGTGATATGCAGAAATATTCTGATTATCGTACGTATCTGTCCTTTGATATGGAACAGATTGTGGATGGTGATGAAAAACTGACGATCGGATTAAGTAAGATGATCAAGAAAAACTCTGGTGGAGAAGGACAGAACCCATTATATGTTGCATTACTCGCAAGTTTTGCACAGGCCTATGGAATTCATCTTTCACCAAAAGTACGAAGAAATCCAAGCATCCGTCTGGTTGTCTTAGATGAAGCATTCTCTAAGATGGATGCAGAGAAAGTTGCAAGTTGTATTGACCTGATCAGGAATCTAGGATTCCAGGCAATCATCAGTGCGACAAATGATAAGATTCAAAATTACCTAGAAAATGTAGATAAGACTTTTGTATACGCCAATCCAAACAAGAAAAATATTTCCATTCAGGAATTTGAGAAATGTGAATTTGATAATTTACTCACAGAAGAATAGATAAAAATACAGATACGAGGAGAAATGTATTTATGAATCGAAGTTTAAAAGGAATCTGCTTCACAGTTGCAGGAGGATGCTGCTGGGGCATGTCTGGTGTGATGGGGAAATATTTATTTGATGCAAAAGATCTGACGGCTACGTGGCTTGTGACAGTCAGATTATTAGGGGCAGGAATCTGCCTGCTGTTGCTTATGTATCAGAGAAAAGGGAATTCAATTTTTCGTGTATGGAAAAGAAAAGATTCAGCGGTCAATCAGCTGATCTTCGGGATGATTGGAATGGCTATGTGTCAGATGACGTACTTCCTTGCCATTCAGGAGTCAAATCCGGGAACTGCGACAGTTATTCAGTATTCTGCACCAATCTTAATTATGGTGTTCTTTGTATTAGTGGAAAAAAGATTTCCAAAGAAAGAAGAAGTGCTTGTACTGGCAACTGTGATCGTAGGAATCTTTTTGCTTGCAACACATGGAAGTATAAAAAACTTAGTGATCACTAATGCAGCATTATTCTGGGGATTGTTATCCGCTTTTGCTTTTGCAGTTTATAACGTGCAGCCAAAGAAATTATTAGACGAATTTGGTACTTTAGAGACAACAGGATGGGGAATGTTTGTCGGTGGAGTTTTGGTAACTCCATTTACAAAAGTGTGGAGTGTCCCAGGACATTGGGATATCATGACGGTTGCAATGACAATTGGAGTTGTATTCTTAGGAACAATCGTGGCGTTTTCCTGTTATCTCCATGGGATTTCCATGTTAGGACCAGTTCAGGGAAGTATGCTTGGATGCGTGGAACCGCTGGTTGCAACGATTCTTTCCGCAACCGTGCTTGGACAGGCCTTTGGAATGATCGATGTTGTTGGAATCTTATGTATTGTTGGAGCAGTGACGGCATTGACGGTTTTGGATGCGTGATCAGACAGATACTCAAGGTTGCCTGAGATTCCCATTTTTTGTATACTAAAAGAAGAAAAAAGAGATATATAAATTAGAAAGAAGGTGATCGACGTGAAAAAGGTAATAGGAATTGGAAAACAAAGTTTTGAAGATATCATACAAAGCAATTGTTTCTATATAGATAAAACAAGTCTGATCAAAGAGTGGTGGGAATCAGAAGACGATATCACGTTGATCACAAGACCGAGACGTTTTGGAAAAACGTTAAATATGGATATGTTAAAATGTTTTTTTTCCAACCAGTATCGAGATCAGGGACAGCTGTTTGAAGGGCTGAATATCTGGAAAGAGGAAAAATATCAACAGTTACAAGGAACATACCCAGTCATTTATTTAAGTTTTGCAGATGTGAAGCAGACAAATTATAAGGATGCAGTATTAAAGATAAAGAAGATCATAACGGATGTGTATCAGCAATATATTGAGTTGGCAGGATGGGAAGGACTGACAGAAGTCCAGGTAAGACAATTCCAGTCAGTTGATCCATATATGGATGATGTGACAGCACAATGTGCATTAAAAGATCTTTCTGGTTATCTTTATCGATATTATGAAAAGAAAGTTATCATTCTTTTGGATGAATTTGATACCCCGATGCAGGAAGCGTATATTCATGGATATTGGGATGAGTTTACTGCATTTATCCGAAGTTTGTTTAATGCAGCATTTAAGACAAATCCATATTTAAATCGAGCAATGATGACTGGGATTACCAGAGTTTCCAAAGAATCTATTTTTTCGGATCTGAATAACTTAAAAGTTGTGACAACAACATCAGAAGAATATGCAACATGTTTTGGCTTTACACAAGAAGAAGTCTTTACAGCATTGGAAGAGTTTCAATTAGCAGGTCAAAAGGATGCCGTAAAGCAATGGTATGATGGATTTACTTTTGGTTCACAGAGGGATATTTACAATCCATGGTCCATTACAAATTATCTGAAAGAAAAGAAGTTGCTTGCTTATTGGGCATCTACAAGTTCCAATGATCTGATAAATCGATTGATTCAGACGTCCAAGCCAGATGTGAAAGAATTCATGGAAGAACTTTTAAATGAAAGAGAAATCGTGTTGAATTTTGATGAGCAGATCGTATTTGATCAGTTGGAGACAAAAGAAAATGCGATCTGGAGTCTGATGGTTGCAAGCGGTTATCTGAAGATCGATAAGATCGAATACAGAGGAATCCTTCATGTACCATGGTATCATTTAAAGATTACGAATCTAGAGACCTTAGGAATGTTTTCAGAGATGTTTGTGGGATGGTTTCAGAATACAAGGTCGAATTATAATGCATTTATTAAGGCAATGCTCTGTGGAAATATCAAAGAAATGAATGCCTATATGAATGAAGTTGCACTAGCCACATTCAGCAGTTTCGATACAGGAAGCCATCCTTCTGGCAGAACACAGCCAGAGAGATTCTATCATGGTTTTGTATTAGGATTATTGGTAGAATTGCGGGATCAATATGAAGTGAGATCAAACAGGGAAAGTGGATATGGAAGATACGACGTTATGTTGATTCCACGTCAGAAAAATCAACTTGCATTTGTGCTGGAATTTAAAGTTTACGATGCACAGGAAGAACTGAAATTAGAAGATACTGTGCAGTCTGCATTAGTGCAGATAGAAGAAAAGGATTATGATACAGAGTTAATAGAGAGAGGAATTTCAAAATCAAAGATCAGACATTATGGATTTGCCTTTGAAGGTAAGAGGGTTTTGATCGGAGAATAGTAGATAAATCGCTGAGTTCATATGAATTATATGGATTCAGTGATTTTTTCATAGAATGATTATTTTATTGAAAAAAATAACCTGTAAATATATTGTGTTAAGTACAAAACAATGTTAAAATA
>JAHZAT010000038.1 GCA_019423795.1 Clostridiales bacterium | reverse complement strand
TGATACTAACATAGTTTGTCCTCCATATAATTCGTTAACTTTTTCACATCTAGTTTATTATACTCTATTTATACGTGGGTTGCAAGCTTTCACTTGTTACTAATATCTTCTGTTTTCCTGCAAAAATTTGGTCATTATTTTACTTGCAAATAATCGTTATCCTGTTCCACTTGTAACAGCAGATTCAAATGTTTCCGGCAGGAATCTTTTAAAACTCTTGTCACATTTTTACTGTCACTGTTTTGATACCATGCCACAGCTTCTTCTCTTGTGAGACCTCCTTTTTCCTTTCTTGAGATCAGACGTTCTTTCAACATCTCTTCCTCGGCCAGGATCAAGATTTTATAGTCTGCGTATTGCTGCATGGATTTCCATGGTTCTTGTTTTAATAGTAACCAGTTCCCTTCGATCAAAATGATATCTTTGGTAACTTTAATCTGATCTTCCACAACGTCGTGAAGATTTCTATCATAAATCGGCCATAAAATATCTTCTATTTTTATCTTTTCAAGTTTCTGTCTTAATTTTTCTGTGTCATATGTTTCCGGACATCCTTTTACCTGCTTCATTGGAACTTTTTCTCCAAGCACGATCGCATCATGAGAATTAATGTAATCAGAGTGATAATGAAATCCATCTAATCCTAATGCTTGAATGTCTGTAAACTCTTGATCTTGTTTTGATAAATATTCCAAAAACTCACATAATGTTGTCTTTCCAACGGCCGGCGGTGCTGCCATAAATACAATGATCCGTTCCTTTTTTTCCTTTTGTAACTGCTGTAATTGTTTTAATAAAGGAAGAAAAACTTTCTGGATCGTGTCTTCGTTATAGACCGCTGTCATTTCAAATCCATTGACTTTAAATAAATATTCTTTCCATTCTTTCATATGGCACCTCTTTCTTTATGTTTATTATACGATGTGTTCTTATACAAGTACAAGCAATAGACCTTTTACTTTGGCAGCATTAAAAAGTGCCATCTTTTTCTGTTACAAAAAAGATGGCACTTTTGATCTGTGACAAATATTTAATTAAATTTCGTGTAATGAATGAGGTCTCCCAAATAATCATATCCAAACTGGTACACCAGTATATTTCTGATCACCGCATATCCAAAGAAAATACACACTCCAAAAATCAACATCCACAATCTCGGCTTCATGCTCTTCATCTCTCTGGCTGTCAGTTTCTTTACCATCCATCCTGCAATACACCATAGAAACATAACCCCGGTATATACAACGGTTGGATTACATAAAAATGCTCTCTCAATATCCAAATGCAGCAGTGCGATCACACTTCTTGTCCCGCCGCATGCTGGGCAATAAAAATGTGTTACTTCCTTAAAGAAACACGGCATACTTCTTATAATCTTATATAGAGTCATCATTTTCATCGATGTATGTATCATAATGTGTATTAAACTCTTTCATTTCATTCTGAAAATCCGAACTAAGCAAAATATTCACAACAAAAACTGTGATCAAGATCACAGAACCAATGATGCCTATAATCCCACAGATCAATCCTGCTTTCGCCTTATTTCCTCTTGTTCCTCTGACTTTTGGTGTCACCGCAAAACAAATGACCGCTGCAATCCCAATGATAATTGCGATTGGCGTGCAGCAACAACTGACCATGCATACAACTGCTATGATTCCAAGGATCATTGTTGCGATCGCAATTCCACTTGTCTGCTCCTGCTGTGGTTGTTCTATGTGATCATCTTCGTAACGATATCGTCTGTATGAATCATCATCTTGTGTATGATATTCTTGTGTTGAATCTTCATCTTTGATCTCGTATCCAGTATACGGATCGTATCTTTTATCTTCCATATTTTTTCCTCTACTTTCTAATGTAGCGAATCATTCCAGGCCCTAATTTGTCCGTTGGACGAGAAATAAATTCATGTTTGTGATAAAATGGTTCTCTTCCGATCGCACACATCAGATCCAACATGATCTCGGTTCCTTCTTCACAAAGATTCTCTACATACTCGATCAGATCTTCTATGATTGCACTTCCGATTCCATAATGCTGATAATCTGGATGAATCATTAAATCCTGAATGTAACAAATGACCGCACCGTCACCTACAAGTCGTCCCATTCCAACGATCTTGGCATCAATGTATGCGCAGACGATATACAAACTGTTATCTAAGGCTTTCTTCGCCTGTGTTCTTGATAATGGTTTAAAGTTGACCGCTTTTCTTAATTCCAGATACGTATCAACTCCTACATTATTTGATACTAGTGTTACTAATTTCATTCTTTCCTTGTCTTCTTTCTTCTATATAATATGTTTCTCTTCCTAATGTCAAAATTATTTCTCTGATTGGCTATCATCTTATCACGAATTTTATCACATTACAAGAAATGAATCTTTCTTATTATATTTTATAATTTTATACACAATAAAACAGGTGATTTTTATTTTTTTCCACAAAAATCACCTGTTTCTTCTATATAATAGTAGATATTTTAAGAACTAATCCTGTAATGCATCTACATCACGTTCTCCGGTACGGATCTTAACTACATTCCTTACTTCGTAACTGAAGATCTTCCCGTCACCAACTTCTCCTGTAAATGCAGATTTCTGAATAGCTTCGATCGTTTTTCTTTCCCATTCTTCAGAAGATACGACGATCTCAAATTTAATCTTTGGACGCATCATCATATCAACTTTTGTTCCACGGATAACTTCTGTAAAACCTTTCTGTGCTCCGCATCCCATAACCTGTGATACTGTGATTCCATTAACTCCGATTTTATTTAAAGCTTCTTTGACATCTTCGAATTTCTCTTCTCGAACGATTGCATTAATTTTGATCAACATATATTTTCACCTCTTTTAATCTAAACCATTAAAACTTGGGTAAGCATTCTCTCCGTGTTCTGATACATCCAATCCGACTTTCTCGGCTCTTTCTTCAACTCTTAATGGAGTAAAGATACGGACAATCGCGATACAGATCAGGCTTCCGACTACTGCAACTGCGATAGATACAAGAATCCCTATGATCTGTGCTACAAACAATCTTGTTTCTCCAAACACTAATCCATTCCATTTTGCGACTCCATTGATGGATGTCATTCCAAATAATCCTGTTGCAATACCACCCCAGATACCACCGATTCCGTGACATCCAAATGCATCCAATGCATCATCAATCTTTAATTTTCCTTTGATCAGTTTTACACCGAAGTAGCAGATTGGGCTTACTAATAATCCACAGATCACTGCTGCCCACATTGGAACAAATCCGGCTCCCGGTGTGATTGCTACCAGTCCGATAACTAATCCTGTGGAAGCTCCGACTAAAGTTGTTTTTCCTTCTGAAAATACTTCGATCAACATCCATGAAACAAGAGCTGCGGCTGCTGAAACAGATGTTGTCATAAATGCATGTGCTGCAAGTCCATTTGCTGCAAGAGCACTTCCTGCATTGAATCCGTACCATCCAAACCATAACAGTGCAGCTCCTAAAAATACAAATGGTGTATTATGTACGTGGTAGACTCCCTGGTCATATCCACGACGTTTTCCAAGTGTTAAAGCTAATACCAGACCGCTGACCCCTGATGTGATATGAACAACATTTCCTCCTGCGAAATCGACAGACCCGATCTCTGCTAAGAATCCTCCTTCTCCCCATACCATATGTGCCATTGGGTAGTACACGATCAATGACCATAAGATAATAAAAAGAACTAATGCTTTAAATTTCATTCTTCCTGCAACAGATCCTGTGATCAGTGCTGGTGTGATCATTGCAAACATCATCTGAAATGCTGCAAATGCAAGGTTTGGAA
>JAHZAT010000037.1:6664-40322 GCA_019423795.1 Clostridiales bacterium | reverse complement strand
TTCCGTTTCTCTTCTGAGAAACTCCACTGTGCTGAACAGGCTTAAAGCCTAACAATGATAAAAGGAATGTTGCACGAATGCAACATTCCTTTTTGTTAACGATAAATATTCTCAAATTGTATTTTAAGCTTCTACTTTAGCGATTTTTACTAATCGACTTGTTCCAAGGCGGTCTGCCCCAAGTTCGATAAATTTCTTAGCATCATCAAAGGAACTGATTCCTCCTGCTGCTTTGATCTTTACATTTTCTCCAACATATTTCTTAAATAAAGCAATATCGTCAAATGTTGCTCCTGATGTTGAGAATCCTGTAGATGTTTTGATGAAATCTGCTCCTGCTTCTGTTACGATCTCACACATCTTAATCTTTTCTTCTTCTGTTAACAGACATGTTTCGATAATAACTTTTAATATTTTATCTCCACATGCGCTCTTTAATAACGCAATTTCGCCTTTGATCTTATCGAAATGTTTATCTTTGACATCTCCTAAGTTGATGACCATATCAATTTCATCTGCACCATTTAATATAGCATCTTTTGTTTCATATTCTTTGACTGCTGTTGTACTATATCCATTTGGGAATCCGATCACTGTACAGATTGCCATTTTCCCATCAACATAATCTTTTGCTCTTTTTACATAAGATGCTGGAATACATACAGATGCTGTCTGGAATTTGATCGCATCATCGCATATTTCTTTAATTTCTTCCCAAGTTGCTGTCTGGGCTAATAGTGTGTGATCAACAGTTTTAAAGATATCTTCTCTTGTCATAATGATTTCCCTTCTTTTGAAGTTCGCTTGTTACTTTTGTTAATTGTGGTATGGAGGATTGTGCTCCTAATGTCTGCACGGAAATCGCAGACGCCATAGAGCTTATTTTTAATACATCATAAAAATCCAATTGCTGCTTGATCGCATATGCAAATGCACCATGAAAAATGTCCCCTGCACCATTTGTATCGACTGCTTTTACTTTAAATGCTGGCATCAATGTGATCTTTCCATCTCTACGATATAATAATCCTTTTTCTCCCAGTGTGACCACTGCATGCTTATGATTGATCTGTTCTACTTCTTCAAAGATTTCACATGCTTTCTTTGGATCATTAAGATTGATTGTCTTTCCTGTATATTGTCTTGCAAAATCTTCAGAACATACCAGATAATCTACTTCTTTTGCTACCTGCATTGTACTTTCTCTGCATGTCCCTGCATCTACGATTGAAATGGCACTCTTATAATGATGAATTGCCTCCACACTGATCTCTGGTTCGTGTCCATCACTTAAGATAACAGAGACTTCTTCATCCGGATATGTATATTCAACGTCTTTTTTCTCACCTGGGAAATTAAATAACGTTCTTGATCCATTTTCCTGATTTGAAAAAATATAACTATGCGGTGTTTCAATCTCATCATCCTTGATCAGATAATTGGTTCCGATTCCAGCCTGTGCAGCAATTTCTAACAATCGTTTCCCGTAAGTATCGTTTCCGATCCGGCTGATCAATTCTACTTTTTCTCCCCACATTGCACACAGATATGCAGCATTAAATGCAGGTCCGCCTCCACATTCTTCTTTTTGTGTCACGCGGTATTTTTGATTCTCACAGATCGCGCCGTCAAGCGGAATCGTGATATCATATGCTGACTGTCCGATACAAAAAATACTTCCCATCTGTTTCTCCTTTATTCTTCTACAAGATCACATAATTCTTTGATCAATGCTGGGTAATCAATCTTCGAAAAATCTGTTACATCAACTTCGATCAGATGTCCCAGTTCAAATGTTCCGTATCCACGGTTCTTGCAACGATCCATAAAAATATCATAGGTTACAAGACAATCTGCCTTGCTTCTGTCTTCTAGTACATCACCTTTATGATAACGTGATACCAGATGACTTAAATGTCTCTTTGGATCCAAATCTCTCTTTTGTGAACGCTTAAATAAAACTTCTAGATCTCCGATCAAGCGGAATGTTACAACTTGATATTCATATTTCTCTGCAAGATTTTTAATCTTGTCTTTCTGTTTTACACTGAATGGGTAATCTGAAATAATGGAATCCCCATTCTTAAGATCTTCTTCCATAACTTCATAGTACTGTTCCCAGCTCTGATTTTCAATGGCTACTTTTTCTTCCATATTATCAAATCCATACTGGTCAAATAATTTTTCTTTCATATCATCCTGAGATACGATCAAAAAGTCTGGAAGTTTTTCTAATATTTTATTACAAAGATAACTTTTTCCTGTTGCCGGGTATCCTGCAAGCAATACGATCGTTTTTTTCATGCTTATTTCCTCCGCTCAAATGATAGATATTTTTCTAAAAAGTTAAATGCGGCAGGGATTCATTCCTCCCTGCCGCACCTGATGAATTATATAATATAAGAGGGTTATTTAAACTTTTTAATCCTATAATTTAAATAATGAAGCCTTATCTATAACAATTTCTTTGATTCTTTCATTTGCTGGTCCTAACAGATTTCTTAAAGATGTCAGTGGTGTTACATCATCAGCTGTGAATGTTTTGCTGACAACTTCAATATAGTTTTTATTTAATTCTGTTCCCACATTGATCTTTTTCATTCCTTCACGTACACAACGTTTCATATCTTCATCAGATACTCCTGTTCCTCCATGAAGAACTAATCCAACAGGTCCTAATTTAGCTTTTAATTCTGTTAATAATTCATAATTGATCTTAGCTTTAGATTTGAACTGACCATGTGTTGTACCAATAGATACTGCTAATGCATCTACATGTGTTTCATTAACATAATGAAGTGCATCTTCTGGTTTTGTATACATCGCAGCGTCTTTTTCTACTACAACACCTTCTTCAGCTCCACCGATAGATCCGATCTCACCTTCTACAGATACTCCATGTGCATGAGCATATGCTACAACTTCTTGTGTATTTTTGATATTTTCTTCAATTGGTAATGCAGATCCATCATACATTACAGAAGAATATCCAAGATCGATTGCTTTTTTCAGTGCTTCAATGCTTTTACAATGATCCATATGAAGAGCTACATTTACAGAAGATTTTTCTGCTAAAGCTTTTACAGCTGCGATCAATGGTTCAAAACCGATATATTCAGCTGTTCCAAGAGAAGTCTGGATAATGATTGGAACGTTCAGTTCTTCTGCTGCTTGAATCATTGCTGGAAGCATTTCAAAACAATGTAAGTTGAATGCTCCTACTGCTCCTTTACCTTCATTTTCTTTAAATAATTCAATCAAATTTTTATACATTTCTTTACTCCTTTAATTTTGCCTTATACGTTGCGAATGAATTATATGTTTGCAAGGAGGAATTTCCTCCCCGTAAATGTTATGCATTTCCTCGGATCATATCCTTTGACATCTGCATCAGGTTCTGAACCTTATCCATATATTCCTTTACTTTTTCATCATCTTTCGCTTCTGCAGCTTCTTGACGTTTTTTATTGTAAAGTTTCATTAGATCTGTGCTCGCTTTTCCGTGCTGCTTGCAAAGTTCCAAGCTTTCTTCATAATATTGGATTGCCAGATCTGTTTCTTCTGCTTGTGTATACAGGGATCCGATTTCGTTTAATAATGAAACTCTCTCATCCCCTGTTTTACTTTCTAATTCTGTTACTTTTTCTGAAGCTTTCGCGATCAATTCCTCTTTATTTACAACAGGAACTGCCTGCTCTTGCTTCTTTTCTTTCTTCTTTTTACCAAAGAAAAACATTGATCATCCCTCCTGTATAACTTTCTATAATGATCTTTTGCTTTCTAATCTTAGAAGATTCCTGCGATAGATTTAATGATCATGAAGAAGAATCCTGTTACTACAGTATCTACGTCTGTACATGTCATGTTCTGGAATCCAATCTGTCCAAGCATTGGGGAAAGTAAAGCTGGTAAGATCATGATGAAGATACCATGTGCAATACATCCAATAATCGTTCCGCGACGTCCACCAACCTGGTTAGCAAAGATACCAGCTGTACCACCTGCGAAGAAGTTACTCATAACTCCAGGTAAGATCATTGGTAATCCAAGCATTGGTGTTAAGAACATACCGATGATAGATCCGATTGTTGTAAAGATGAATCCTAAGATTACTGCGTTTGGTGCATATGGGAATAATACTGGGCAGTCTAAGGCTGGTTTTGAATTTGGAACCAGTTTCATAGAGATTCCCTGGAAAGCTGGTACTAATTCAGCTAACAGTAAACGAACACCGGCCATTAATACGTATAAACCTGTTACAAACTGTAATGCCTGTAAGAACATGAATACGATGTAGTTTGTAGCTCCTGCATATTCAGCACATGCTTTAGGTCCTGCAAAGATTGCTACAATCAAGTAAAATGGCACCATAACTACCATTACTGATAAATATGTATCCTGTAAGAATTCAAGACTCTTAGGTAATGCAACATCTTCTGTTGATTTAGATTTATCACCTGTTAATTTAGCAATTAATGCTGTGAACATATATCCAAATGTACAGAAATGTCCTAATGCGATATCATCACTACCGGTGATCTGCCGCATAACTGGCTGTGCGAATGCTGGCATTAATGTTGCGAATGCACCACCAACGATTGATCCTACGATGATCAATGGAAGTCCTCTTAATCCACAGAAGTAAGCAAATACTACGCAAAGTGTAGATTCCCATAATAAAGCCTGTCCTGTTAAGAAGATGTACTTAAATGGTGTAATACGAGCTAAAATAATATTAACAATAAAGATACCTGCTAATGTGATAGCGATCTCTGATCCAAGTCCAAGGTCTGTCATTGCCTGACCGTTAATACCTTCGATAGATGCTACAAGACCCTTAAGTCCAAAGGCCTTATTAAACAGATCACCAAAAATAGCTAATGATCCCTGGATAACGCTTGAACCTGCGGATAATACTAAGAATCCTAAGATAGTTTTCATTGTTCCTGATACAACAGTACCAATTGGTTTTTTCTGTAACACTAAACCAAGCAGTGCGATCAGTCCTACGACAACAGATGCCTGTGTCAGGATGTTCTTAATGATAAAATTTAAAACCTGCATTTTTTCTCCTCACTCTCTATTTTGCTAGTTTTATAAAACTCCAAGATCTTTTAAAACCGGTGTCAGTTTTTCTTTGATCTCATTTTTATCGACCAATCGATCGAGAAAAATTGTTGGACAGTCCAGTGTATAACGCTCAAACTGTTTCTCAAAGTTCTTTCCTGAAAGAATGATGTCAGCCTTTGCTCCCCCTACACTAGAGATGTCTGTATGGTCAAGTTTTGCCTCCACACCCAGTTCCTTTAATACGGCGTCTACACTCATCTGACATGCAAAACTGCTTCCCAGTCCTGCTCCGCATACTGTTAAAATCTGTAACATAGTTTCGTCTCCTTTCTTTTTTAAAACTATTTCTCTTTGATCACTTCAAGTAACTCTTCATAAGTCGTTGCTTTAGCTATATCATCAATGAGTCCGCGCTCTACAAACTCAACGATCATCTTAAGAATATCCATGTGGCTTTCACTGTCTACTGCTGAAAAACAGATCATAACTTTTACTTCACTGTCATCTCCATCAAATTTTACTGGCTGATCCAGTGTGATCAGACTACAACCGATCCCAATAGCTCCCTGTTCTGGTCTTGTGTGCGGCATTGCGATTCCATCTGCAATGACAATGTAAGGCCCTAATTCTTTGACAGAAGCAATGATACCATCAACATAAGATTGTTTTGCACATCCTTGTTCTACAAGCATCCCTGCCCCAATTCTAACCGCTTCTTCCCAATCAGAAGCTTTTACCTTCAATTTAACGTTGTCTTTATTTAATACTAGTGATTCCATGATATTTCCTTCCTATTCATTTCTTTCCAAATGACGAATAAAATCATCATAATCTTTATCTTTGATCAATTTTGTAACCCCTTGATCACCAATCAGATATTGATATAATCGTTTAAATACAACTTCCCACATATTGTATTGTGACTTTGGTACATTGAGTAAAAGTACAACCTGCACTTTTTCATTTTCCCAGAGGATTGGTTTCTTTAAGATCATAACGGATACGACTGCCTCTTCAGAGTCATTTGACATTGCATGCGGTATTGCTACCATATTGCCCAGTTCTGTCGTCGACATTTCTTCTCTTTTAAATACGGATTTACTTCCTTCTTTACTGATCAATCCTCGTATCTGCATCTCTCTTGTCATATGTTCAAGAATTTCTTCTTTATTCTTAAATTCCACATCATAGAAAAATAATTCTTTTCGGAAAATCTTTCGATAATCAATTTCACCTTTTTGATCTTCTTTTAAAATATTTCCTATGAACTGAATATCTGTTTCATCCAAAAATAGGTTTATTTTCTTTATTTTGTCAGATTTAAGTTCTGAAAGTTCTGCCGTTGTCAATACAAGATCCACCTGATCGATCAACTCTTGACTTACTTCCTGTTGCGAACATGTTTTGATTACTTCAATCTTATGTCCAAAATTCTGTTCAATCTTTTCTTTGATCAGCATCGCTGTTGCAACTCCTGCATAGCACACGATAATTGCTTTCTTTCTTGGTTTTTTCTCATTAAGCCCTTTTCTTTCCAATGCTGCTCCAAAATGCATCGCCAAGAAACCGATTTCATTTTCTTGTGTCCTAAACTGGAAATTCTCCTCAATGATCTCTCCTGCGATCACTGCAAGTTCAAATGCTAGTGGATACATATTCTTGATCGAATCTAAAAATTCATTTCGAATATTCATGTCAAACCGCATTCTCTGAAGTGCCGCACTCAAGTGCATTGCCAATCCATTAATCAGTTGTTTATCATCGGAAAGATCAATATTTGTCTCTTCCTTGATCTTTATCAGAATTTTTTCAATTTCGTTTTTGTATTCATAATCTTCTTTTGGATCATCAATCAAAAATCTCTGACTTGAGATCAAGTGCTGTGTCAAATAATAAACTTCATTTCCAAGATCTACTTCAAATTCTTTCTGAATTCGTTTGATGATCTCCTGCGCACATTCAAATTCAACTTTCTTTTCAAATGCTTTGATATCATTTTCTTCATATGTCACACTCTTTTGCCTTGCAAAGCGTTTTAACATGATCAGACTATGAATCAAAACGTTCTTAAATGCCAGATCTGTAAGTCTTAAATTATAAACCGAAATTACATCAAGTAAAATTTCTCTTAATTTTTCAATTTCCTGTTCTTTAAAAATACTTTGATAAAATTGATTTTCTTCTATTCCAAAATACCCTTTGCTGTTAAAGATATATTCTGAAATACAATATCGTATCTTCGCCTCATCTCCTACGATCTTCACACCATCTTTCTTTGTGATACTGGTTTTAAGATCGTAAGGTTTTAAAACTTTATCGATATTGCGAAAGTCTTTCTTTAAAGTAGAAGTACTAATGAAAAGTTCTTCTTCCAGATCAAAAAACTCTATTTTTTCTTTTCTTCCATTGAGTGTCGACAGCAATAACTTTGAAATAATATACTTTACTCTGTCTTCTGGCTCTGATGGAATAATATTTTTAAAATCTTTTTCTCTTTTATGCTCTTCCATCTCATTCTGAAATGTTAAAAATTTTTCCTGATCTTCAATCTTTAAATAATATCCTTGTCCAATCTCTGATACAACGCTTGCACCATGATCTTCCAATGCTCTATTTAAATCTTTCATATCATTTCGAATGGTTCTTGAAGACACTCCGATTGAAACTGCAAGATTATCTCCTGTCATACATTCTTTATTTTTCAACAATAATTTCAGAATCTGGATACATCGTTTGTTTGATATTTCCATTACTTTTCTCCTTCTGTACTAAATTATATGCAATATGCACATAAGAATATAGTTCGTCTTTTTCCACTTAAGGCGGAAAAAAAAGACGAAATTTCCGCCTTTTATCTTTAGCTAAAATTTCGTCTTTCACATTATAAGCAAAACGAAGGGAGGAACGTTTGTTCCCCCCCCCTAAATTTTTTAATTCTGTTGTTTATCAGTCATCTGATCCTTTGAGTAAGTACTCTCCCGGGTACAATAGTCCAAACTTCTCTGTGGCTGTCTTTTCAATAAATTCTTTTGTCTTGATATATTCTTTTTTCTTCTTTAATTCTTTTTTCTTCTCTTCTTGTTTCTTGATCTGGGATTCCACCTGCTGCTGCTCTTTGGCGATCTTCTTTGATTTCTGTCGTAGATTGATATAGGAAAATGCTAAAATGACTACAAATATCAGAACAATGATCATGATGATCTTTGTCCTCTGATCCAGCTTATTTTGTTTCTTTCGTATTGTCACTTTTACCACCTCTTTTTATTTGTTTCTTTAGTGCCATTGTAACTTGTTTTTTTTCTTTTTTCAATTGCCATTTCAGGTTTCTCTTGATATGAATTCCTGGTCTTAAACATACTTTTTCAAATTGCCTTATGATCTTCTTTAGCTTCTCTGTAATATGTATGACAGCCCTCAAAAGGAACTTGCTGCATAATTGATAATATAGAATCATTCCGATCACAATTCCGAGGAAAAAGAATCCTCTTAACTCGCCATCGTTATATGTACAAAGAAATATAAATGCCATCACTGCTGTAAATATTCCAAATCCTATATCTTCTATAAACAAAAACACGCTTTTATGATAGAATACTCTTCGAATTCCACGAATAATATCATATATTGCCTGCAAACATACACCAAATAAAATTGACGCAAGAAAAAATAACAACGGATCGGTTACAGTCTCTTTCATTATTTCAGTAACCTTCCTAATAATCCTTCTTTCTTTCCTGGCTCTTCTATATTAGAGTATAAAAAACTGTCAATCTTTCCCGTAATCTCTACTTCACCCTTCTCAACCAATAATTTCTTTACATGGAGATTCTTTCCCTTGATCATTAACAGCCCCTGATCTGTGTCAAGAATGATCTCATTAAGATCAAAGGAAACAACATCTTTTACCCCTGTGATCACGCCAAGAGATCGGTTTGATAAGCTGATCTTATGTGCTCTTAAAGGTTGTCTCTCTTCTATCATACTAAACTTCCTCCCAAAATGTTTTATACATCTTATGAACAAAGCTTATAAAACATACCTATAAAAACTTGTACAGATCTGCTGCCTCATCTTTCTTCACTGTCTCTGCTATAGAAACTACTTCTACTGCTGTCTCTCTATTTCCAAACTGGATATCTATTCTGTCTCCTGGTTTCACATTCGTTCCAGCTTTCGCTGCTTTGCCGTTCACTAGAACTCTTCCTGCACTACAGGCTTCATTCGCAACAGTTCTTCTCTTGATCAGTCTGGATACTTTTAAAAACTTGTCTAAACGCATGATTATGTCTCCTTCTTTCTTCTATGTTATATTGCTGAAATAGATATATAAAAACTGCCGGATTCATAGAAACCGGCAGTTAATGTAATATCAAATGAACATTCTATTCGTTTACAATATCTTTTAAAGCTTTTCCTGCTTTGAATTTAGGTGCTTTAGAAGCAGCAATACTCATCATCTCTCCTGTACGAGGGTTTCTTCCTTCTCGTGCAGCTCTTTCTGTTACTTCAAAAGTTCCAAATCCTACTAACTGGATTTTCTCACCTTTCTTTAATTCTTCAGCTACTACATCTGTGAAAGCTTTTAATGCCTTTTCTGCATCTTTTTTAGACAATTCTGTTTTCTTTGCAATTGCTGCAACTAATTCTGTCTTGTTCATTAAATTTTCCTCCTAATCTCAACTCAAACATAATTGTATATGTCTTTGAATTTGCATAAGATAATTCTATAGGCTTTCCTCATCTAAGTCAAGTAAAAACTTCAAATAAACCACGTTTTTATGCTGTTTTCAGGCTTTTTCTTTCGCTTTTTTATGGAACTGTGTTATAATGTGTGAAAACGACAAAAATCAACGATTAAGTGTCTGACAAATCTAAAAATTAAGAAAGAGGATAAATATGATTCAATTAGGAAAATTTCAAGATTTATATATTGTGAAGAAAAAGGAGTTTGGTGTTTATGTCAATGACCAAAAGGATGTAACAGATGGAAGTATCCTTCTTCCTGCCAAACAAGTTCCAGATGGTGCAAGCATCGGTGATCAGATTTCATGTTTTGTTTATAAGGATTCTGAGGATCGCCCAATTGCTACCGTTCATATTCCAAAGATCACATTAGGTGCGATCCGCCCTCTACGTGTCAAAGAAGTCAGCAAGATTGGTGCTTTCCTTGACTGGGGACTAGAAAAAGATCTGTTTCTTCCATTTAAAGAACAGTTAGGACATATCCGTCCAAATAAAGAATATCTGGTTTCTCTTTATATTGATAAGAGTGATCGTCTTTGTGCAACAATGAAGATTGGTAAATTATTATCGACAGATCATCATTTTAAAGTCAACGATTGGGTGCATGCCACTGTTTATAATATCAACCCTGATCATGGTGCTTTTGTTGCTGTAGAAGATCAGTTCCTTGGACGTATCCCAAAACGCGAGATTCACAATAAAATCGTAATTGGTGAACAGCTTAACCTTCGTGTTACAAAAGTGAATGAAGATGGTAAATTATCCCTAAGCCCTCATGAGAAAGCTTACCTTCAGATTGATCGTGATGCGAAATTAATCATGGATACCATTGAAAGCTATGATGGCCGTCTTCCATTTAATGATAAGGCGAGACCTGCTACGATCGAACGTGAGCTTGGACTTAGCAAGGCTGCTTTTAAACGTGCAGTTGGACGCCTGTTAAAGGACGGACTGATCACGATCACAGACAATGGAATCTTAAAAAAATAGCGAGGTAACTCCATGAAATATATCAAATCCGCTGGCTGCTTCAGCCTGTTTTATGTGATCTTGTATTTTATACTTTCCACTGGAATGGGGATTTTTATTACCAACACATATCTTTTTACTACTTTATTTTATGGTATTTTACTCATTGCCGCTTTTCTTTATCTTAAGATCTGTGGAGATGATACAAAGAAGACATTACGAATGCATAAGATCCATATTGGTTCATTTTTTCTCGTGATCCTTCTTGCCTTTACGATCCGTCCAGTTGCAGGGTTTATTACTATGATCGCCAATTTGTTTTTTCAAGATGTTACAACCAACACTATGACACAGAAAGTGATGCAGAGTCTTGGATTATCAGTTTTTACAACCGCTTTTCTTCCAGGTCTTGTGGAAGAGATACTGTTCCGTGGAGTACTTTATTCCAGACTGCGAAAAGCTAATCCCATCAAAGGAATCTTATTATCTGCTTTGCTTTTTGGTATAGCTCATATGAACTTTCAGCAGTTTTCCTATGCATTCTTTTTGGGTATCGTATTTGGATGCTTATTAGAAGCAACAGATTCCATTTTTGCAACCATAACTGCTCACATGATTTTTAATGGATCTTCCATCCTTTTAACTTATGCAATATCAAAAGTTTCACTTTTTGGTGTAAACAATCTTGATACTGCAAATACAGTAACGGTATCTTCGATCATTGCATCCATTCCTGTTGCATTGATCGGACTTATTCTTAGTATCTTTCTGCTCGTTGCGATTGCTTATCTGAATGAACGGCTCGGCTATATAAAAACATGGTTTCAGAAAGATATCCGACAGACCTGGCCAAAGAAACGTGTTACAAACATCTCTTTCTGGGCTGCATTTATTGTTTGTTTTCTCTTTTCGATCATGATGGAGATTACATCATCTTTTCTTTAAACCAAAAGAACTTCAGAATATGTTATTTCTTTCATATTCTGAAGTTCTTTTATTCTTTGTAATTCTTGTCTACCAGATAATAATTCAGATCACAATACCCCATTCCTGTATTAGCCCCATTTATAACAGCTCTGCTTGTATACTGCCACATATCATAAGAAAATGGGATTGCTGGTGCGGATGCTTTCGTATAATGTGCCACCCAGATCTTATATTCTCTGATCTTACTATATTCAAAATAATTTCGAAGTGCTGAAGCTCCTGAATAAACCATAGGCTCAAATCCTGCTTTCTTTATCTCATCACAAAATGTTGTCGTGACTGCTGTCACATTACGTCTTCCTGTCTGAAATACCGCTTCTTCTTCGATATCAAATGCCACTGGGAGATCTAAATCTGTCGGATCGATTCCCTGCTCTTTGAGGAGTTTTAAGCAGTGTCTGGCTTCTTTTTTTGCATCACTGGTTGTCTTCGCATAAGAATAATAATAAACGCCTCTGTGAATTGATGCATATCCTGCATTGCGGAAATTGGTATCAAATTTACTGTCTTTCCTTCCTGCTCTCTTCTCATTCATCCCTGAACCGATCTTGATCATCGCATGATTGATATTATGGTCTTTGACCTTCTTCCAATTGACTGTCCCGTTATAGGATGATATGTCGATCACCTTGATCCGGCCTTTTTCTACTTGTGTCTTGATCGGCAGACCGATATTCTGTACGATCCATATAAAGATCACTGCAAAAAAGATTAAAACTCCACAGATCATCTTTAATTCTTTTTTATTCTTCTTTGTTAGTTTCATTTTTTTCATCTTGATCTAACACTTTCTATCATCCTTGTCATTCTTCCACTGCATGTACATATGTCCTATTATCATCTCTTTCATAACTGCATGTCACAAATGTATAAATACGATCGATCTTCTTATCATCCAGCTTAATCGATGGTTCACTCATTCTCCGAATCTTTGTGATATATTCTTTCTTCTGCGTTTCATTTGCAAATGTGATCGGCATCTGATCCTGTGCTTTCACCGCATAAGCACTGATTACTTTCAAATGCATTGTC
This sequence comes from Clostridiales bacterium, assembly GCA_019423795.1. Classification (GTDB taxonomy): domain Bacteria; phylum Bacillota; class Clostridia; order Lachnospirales; family Lachnospiraceae; genus Anaerostipes. Next base: position 27,521 of record JAHZAT010000037.1, on the reverse strand, counting down.
TTCTTTGGAGTATATAAAATGATCACATGATGTTTCTTTAGAAAGGATTCTTCTCTGAATTTTAGCAGCTTGGCAAACATCGTTCCATTTTTCATATGGTGTCCATAAATGATATTATTATCTGAGATAAACGACTTATCACATCCGTGATCTAAAAAGATCGTCCCTGAACTGCTTTTTTTCTTATTGTAATCCATATGAAGATATTCTTCGTTATCTTTACCTTGAACGATCGGATAATCAATTCCTGTCCCCTTTGCGTAAACCCAGCCAACAATGTCTGGATTCTTTGCCCGAAGTTTATCAAAATCAATCGTTCTATCTCCATTTGTCTTCTTTACATTGTCTTTTTTTATCTTTTCATAAGTATCTTTCGCTTCTTTATAAGATTTATAATATCCATACAGCTTATAGGCGCTAATGCAAAATACTGCAATACAGAGCAAGAGAAAGATATGATATAGTATCTTTTTCATAACCACGATTCTCCCTTTTCTTTTACTATAACAGAAAAAGTATCTGATTTCATTGATTGAAACCAAATACTTTCTTAATTTTTTATGATTAATTTAATTTTAAAGCTCTACTTCATCTCTTACTCGAAATACGCATCTTCTCTCGATGACTCCGATCTCTTCGAGTGTTGTCATCATGCGGTATACTGTTGCCATTCCAATGGAAGAATCTCGTTTGACTGCTTCGTAATAGATCTCTTTGCAGCATTCCCATTCTCCATTCAAGATAACATCTAGTAGAATCTTTCTCTGTTGTGTGATTCTCTTACCACTTTGTTGTAAAGCCTTCTCTACTTGTTCTTGGCACATGCTGTTCTCCACCTTGCCTTGCTGTTGTATGCATGACTGCGGGATAAAGTCTATGGCATGACACTTTATCTCGCATTCATACTACATAAATGATTATACTATATAAAGGTCGTCTTGATGAGTTAGTCTCATCTAATTACATATATAAGGTTAGCATTGTCTAACTGTTTTGTCAATACTTTTTATCAACTTTTCTTGTTTTTTTGCGGTATTTTTTTCTCATGTGCTTCCATTGAAAAGCCATCTTGTTTATGTTAGAATAATAACTAAAATAAACATATCTTCTTAATCAGAGATATAATATTAGTAAGGAGGAATCTTTTTGAAAATACAAGAATCCGCTGAAAATTATTTGGAAGCAATTTTAATTTTGAAACAAAACAAAGGGTCTGTAAGATCCATTGATATTGCTCATTATTTGAATTTCTCTAAACCAAGTGTCAGTATTGCCATGAAAAATCTTCGTAATTCTGATATGATCACCGTTGATTCTGATGGTTTCATCTCTTTAACTGAAGCTGGTCATAAGATTGCTGATACGATTTTTGAGCGCCATACTGTTTTATCTAACATGCTGATCAAACTTGGAGTTCCTGCAGAGATTGCAGCTGAAGATGCCTGCCGTATGGAACATGTAATCAGCCCTGAAAGCTTTCATGCGATCAAAGCACATCTGAATTCTGAAGAACATATTAAAGCTCTCAGCAATCAAAACAAATAATTTGAAACAAAAGCACTTTTTTCTGTATATTACAGATCTTAAAAGTGCTTTTTTGTTTTCTGCTGGTTTCGATAACTTCTTCTAAAATACCGTTCTTTATGAAAGTGATATGACTTCATATCCTGCATCTTCTACTGCTTTTCTAAGCTCAATATTACTTAATTCACGATCATATGAAATAATTGCTTCTTTATCTTTTAAAGATACTTTTGCTGAAGCTCCTGCAACTTTATTGATCGCATTTGTCACATTGTTGACACAGTGTTCACAAGTCATACCTTTGATCTTCATTGTTTTCGTTCCCATCACAGGACCATCTAAATGTTTTTCTTTTACTTTCTTTACAGTACCCGATCCGCCGCCACAGCAAGGACTTTCCCCATGCATATGTTTCTTTGTCTGTTTGATCGCAAAAACTGCGATAACAATAAGGATGAGTACAATAATAATATCTGCCATTTTATGATACCTCTTTTTACTTTACATTATTTATTTAGTAATTTACGGATCAGTTTATAAAGCTGGTATCCGATCACCCCGATAAGATATAATCCAATAAAGATTACAAATGCATAAAACATAGAACCTGTTGAATTTCCCATTGCTGATTACCTTCCTTTTTTCTTGACTGATGAATCCTTCACCTGAAAACTGCTGCATCCTGAGCAGCCTGCACAGTTGCCTCCACATCCGCCTTGTTTCTTCTTCTGCACCTGTTTATAAATAACAAATGCGCAATATGCAATAATCAATAACAATATGATAATACTTACTGGATTCATAATCGTCCCTCCTTTATATCATATCTTTTTTATATGAAATTTGATAAGCAAGAAGCCGGATGTTTACACATCCAGCCCCTCTATTATATACCATTTCGACTATGCCTGAACAGATCTCTTTGAATATACTTTCTGATCTTTGTATGGATCTGGTCTGAATAGCAGGAATAACATTACAAGCAATAACACGATACCTACTGCTGTTCCTACTGTAAATGCTCCACCTGTTGCAAATGTACCGATCTGATATACGATCAGTGTTACAACATAAGCAAAAATATTCTGGAAAAGAATCGCAAACCAGAACCATTTTCTAGACTGCATTTCTTTTGCCATTGTAGAGATTGCTGCTAAACATGGAGAGTCTAACAGGTTAAACAGTAAGAATGAAAATGCTGCTACAGCACTTGGAAACCAAGTTCTTACTGCTTCTGCTACTGTGACAGCATCTTCTGATGCATCTCCAGTTATATTTGCAAGTACACCCATTGTTGATACGATAGATTCTTTTGCGGAGAATCCTGATAAAGAAGCTGCAACAGCTTTCCAGTTACCAAATCCAAGTGGTGCAAAGATTGGTGCAATCGCTCCACCGATAACTGCTAATAAACTGTTTCCTGGATCTTCAACAGCTCCGAATGAACCATTGACGAATCCATATCCACTTAAGAACCACATAACAACACAAGCTAAGAACAGGATTGTTCCGGCTTTGATGATGAATCCTTTTAATCTTTCCCATACATGAAGTAATACTGTCTTAGCAGATGGGATATGATACTGTGGAAGTTCCATTACGAATGGAGCTGGCTTTCCAGAGAATGGTTTTGTCTTCTTTAAGATGATTGCTGCAACTAATACGGCTACGATACCAATGAAGTACATACATGGTGCCATTAATCCACCTGCTTTATAACTTCCTGTTGCATAACTTGTCATAACACCACCCATCATAGCGATAACTGGAAGTTTCGCTCCACATGGAATGAATGTTGCTGTCATAATTGTCAGTCGTCTGTCGTTGTCTTGTTCGATCGTCTTAGATGCCATGATACCAGGGATTCCACATCCTGAAGAAATCAGTAATGGAATGAAGGATTTACCTGATAATCCGAAGTGGCGGAATACACGGTCCATTACGAACGCAATACGTACCATATATCCACAGTCTTCTAAGATAGACAGGAATAAGAATAAGATTGCCATCTGAGGAACGAATCCAAGGACAGCTCCTAAACCACCAATGATACCATTAACGATCAGATCCTGGATTGCTGCGCTTGCACCGATTCCTTTTAAGAAGCTTTGAGCGGCTGGCTGGATCATCTCAGCTACAAATGTATCATTTGTCCAGTCTGTTACTAATGTACCGATCGTTGTTACAGAAATATAGTATACAACAAACATGATCGCGATAAAGATTGGGATACCTAAGATACGGTTTGTCACAATACGGTCGATCTTATCAGAAATCGTTAATTTTCCTCCGCTCTTCTTCACTGTAGTGGAAACGATCTTCTGAATGAACTGATAACGTCCATCTGTTACGATACTTTCCATATCATCGTCTTCGGCTTTTTCAATCTTTGTTCTGTTATCTTCTATAACTTTTGCACCATTTCCTGAAAGTGCTACGCTTTCTGCTACTTTGCTGTCATTTTCCAGGAATTTTACTGCATACCATCTTCTCTTATCTTCAGAAATAGATGATGGAAGTACATTTTTAACTTCAGCGATCGCTGCTTCTACATCTTTAGAGAAAATCTCTTTTGGCAGATCTACGGTATTCTTCTTCGCAACTTTGATTGCTTCTTCCACTACTTCGTCAAGACCTTTTCCTTTTAATGCAGATGTCTCAACAATTGGACAGTTTAATAACATAGAAAGACGTTCCACATCAATTTTGATCCCACGTTTTTCTAATAAATCTGCCATATTCAACGCGATGACAACTGGTACACCAGTTTCGATCAGCTGTGTTGTCAGATATAAGTTTCTCTCGATGTTAGTTGCATCAACTAAGTCGATGATAACATCTGGATTTTCATTTAGTAAGAAGTCTCGGCTGACTACTTCTTCTAATGTATATGGTGAAAGAGAATAGATACCTGGAAGGTCAGTGATCGTGATGTCTTCCCCTTTTCTCTTTCCTTTTAATTTACCTTCTTTTTTTTCTACGGTAACACCTGGCCAGTTACCAACATACTGGTTAGCTCCGGTCAGGGCATTGAACATGGTAGTTTTACCACAGTTCGGGTTACCCGCAAGTGCGATATTAATAGCCATTTCTTTTTTACCTCCCTGGGGAATTGCTTCCCTCTTAAATAATAGCTTTTCTTGATATTAGATATTACTAACTTTTATTAGATACTACTAACTCTTATGTATTAAGCTTCTTTAACTAATACACACTGAGCATCATTCTTTCTTACAGAAAGTTCGTATCCTCTGACTGTAATTTCAACAGGATCTCCAAGGGGAGCTACTTTACGAATGAAAATTTCGCTTCCTTTTGTGATTCCCATATCCATAATACGACGTTTGTAAGCACCGTCTCCATCGATCTTTGCAACTATAACTGTGCTTCCAACTGCTGCGTCTCCTAAAGTCATGGTCATATCTCCTTTCTTCTCAATATTTCATTGTCTTCAAATCTATCAAGCATCTATCAAATAAACCGCTACGTGACAATTTATTCCTATAAACGCAATATAACAAACATATTAAACCATAATATGTCTAGCCATATCCTTATTAATTGCAACTCTGGAGTCTTTAATGTTCACAATGACATTTCCTCCGATTGCTGATAATACAGTTACTTCTGCTCCCTGTACAAAACCGAGGTTTGATAAGAATCTTCTTGTTTCTTCACTTCCACCGATTCTCTGAATTGTACATGTTTCTCCAATTCCAACCATAATTAAAGGCATGATATCTTCCCCTTTTTCTCTATTCTATCATTGTTAGTTGTAACTATCTTTTGTTAGTGTAAACTAATTTCCTTTTACAATTTGTTAGTATATTCTAACTTCAAAATACTGTCAAGGGGTTTTTTATATTTTTTCGTTATGCAATTTCACAACGTTGCTCTAAAATTTCTGTTAATGCAGCCTGACTGCTTGAGTGACTTCTTACTACTTCAATATTTTTATTCTTTGCTTCACTGACAGCACAACGTACCATTTTGTGTGAAACTGTGTTCGTAAATAATACGACTAAATCCGGGTTACCAATTTTCTTATTCAGACATGATGGCATCTGTGTAAATATCTTTGCCTTGCAGTTATGCTTCTTACAGATTGTTTCATACTGACGTACCATGCGGTCATGTCCTCCAATAATTACAATACTCATTTTGTGTTCCCTCCTTCTAGATATTGTCTTGCTGTTTTTAATACAGCCGGACATATGATCCATACGCCCGGCTGATTATTTTCTTATTCTTTATTTGTAAATTAGATTGCTGCCAGCTGTTTACCCATGGCTTTTAATTCATCCTGAGCATCTTCATCTGGAGCTTCCTGACAGATTGCGTCTTCTCCGCCAACAACAGTTGCTCCTGCTCCTTCCATCTGCTCTACCCAGTTTCTCATCCATTCTCCGTCTCCCCATCCGTAAGATCCGAATAATCCGATTGTTTTTCCTGAAGCGAATCCACAAACTTCTTCAACAAATGGTTCCATTGTTGATTCTTCTAACTGTTCAACTCCCATAGATGGGCATCCAAGTGCAAATGCGGCTGCATCTTTTAAATCTGCTGCACTAATATCGTCTACAGAAACAACTTTTGCTTCAGCTCCACCTTCTCTGATTCCTTCTGCAACATATTCTGCCATCTCTGCTGTATTTCCTGTTCCTGTCCAAAATGCAACGATTACTTCGCTCATGACTTATCCTCCTAATGATTGTCTTTCTTTTTTGTTTGAATGTTTTATTTTTAGTTAAGCATACCTAGGTACCTGATAATTTGTGTACATGTCGACGAGTTCTTTAAAACTCTTTCCGTATTCCACAAGTTTGACCATCTGAAAACGAACTTTATCGTAAACTTCAAAGACCTTTTTCGTCTGAGAAAGGTTGTCGTAAACCTTCCAGTAGCTGCAATATAAACAATTTTGTCCGTTGTTTTTGATAAATCCGATCACATCACATAATGGATATCCTAGAATCAAACCAAGTTCATGTGGAAAATCTGCCTGCCCTGCTTTGTAAAGCCTGTAACGATTCTTAAGTGTATAAAGGATATTTTGAATCTGAAAGGATGAATAGCCGCAGTGTTTTAAAAATCTTTGGTTTTCTGGATCCATCAGATACTGGTTAACTTGCTGTTCACGATACAGCAGCCAGAGACATTTACCATTTCCTGAATAGATCAGTCCACACTTGATATCACTTCCCGCAAGTGACTGAATTAATTCTTTTGAGTCAATATAGTCGAGAGTTACTGCATTGGATGGCTTTAGCCCTGCAAGCACAGGTGCACAATGCATCGCCATCTGCATCTGCATACATTTTTTCCATTTTACATGACTTAATTCTACTTGATATCTCATCGATTCCTCCTTGGGTTAGTCTTAACTAACTATTTGCATCATACACCTATACGATGGATTTGTCTATAGTAAAAAATGAGAAGATTTATCACTATATTTTCTGCTTTTATAGTCATTAATCTTCCCATTTTTATATCTTTTATTCTATTTTCATATCCATTAATACGATCGGTCCAAACACTTTCCTATCGTATCAACTGATTTACACGTTCCGATGCTTCTTTGATCGCTCTGCCTTGTTCTTCTGTAATATTTTGTGGTTTGATCCGTTTCATCGAATGTTTCAGATCACTAATTGCTGATTTCAACTCTGATCTTTGTTCTCTGGATAATTCTTTTTTATGCTGGGCTAAATATGCCTCACCCTTATAAAGCATATTTTCTCCCTCATTATAACTTCCGATTGCATCACGTTTTTCCTGATCTTCGGATTCATATGCCTTAGCATCTTCCATTGCTCGTTCTATGTCTTTATCTGACATGTTAGAACTTGCTGTGATCGTAATGGACTGTTCTTTTCCTGTCGCAAGATCTTTGGCAGATACATTCAGAATTCCATTGACATCAATATCAAATGTTACCTCGATCTGTGGAACTCCTCGCATCGCACGCTTGATTCCTTTTAATTTAAAGGTTCCAAGGACCTGGTTGTCCCTTGCCATCGCACGCTCTCCCTGCAAAACTTTGATTTCTACAGTTGTCTGGAAATTTGCTGCTGTCGTAAAAATCTGACTGTATCTTGTTGGGATTGTAGAATTTCGGTCGATCAATCTAGTTGCAACGCCTCCAGCTGTCTCAATGGATAAGGACAACGGTGTAACATCCATTAATAAAATCTCATTTAACCCTGCTTCTCCTGCGATCTTTCCACCCTGAATTGCTGCACCCAGAGCTACACATTCATCTGGATTCATATTCTTGCTTGGTTCTTTACCTGTTAACTGTCTTACTTTCTCTGAAACTGCTGGCATTCTGGTAGAACCGCCGACTAACAGTACCATATGAAGTTCGCTGGTACTGATTCCTGCATCAGATAACGCCTGATGAACTGGTCCTGCTGTCTGATCGATCAAATCTGAAGTCAGTTCTTCAAATTTGGATCTGGTTAATGTGATATCCATATGTTTAGGGCCATCTTTCCCTACTGCAATAAATGGCAGATTAATCTGTACAGTCATAGAAGAAGATAATTCTTTCTTTGCTTTTTCTGCCTCTTCTTTGATCCTCTGAACAGCTGTCTGATCCTTGGACAGATCGATCCCTTCTGCTTTTTTAAATTCCCCGATCAGATAATTCATGATCCTTTGATCAAAATCATCTCCTCCAAGATGATTATTTCCAGCCGTTGCCAGTACTTCAACAACTCCATCACCAATCTCGATCACCGAAACGTCAAAAGTTCCTCCACCAAGATCATATACCATGATCTTCTGGGATACGGATTTGTCTAGTCCATACGCCAATGCAGCAGATGTCGGTTCGTTAATGATACGTTCCACACTTAATCCCGCAATCTTTCCAGCATTCTTTGTAGCCTGTCTCTGAGCATCGCTAAAATAAGCTGGTACTGTAATCACGGCTCTCGTTACTTCTTCCCCGAGATAGCTTTCTGCATCCTTTTTTAATTTGGCCAGGATCATCGCTGAAATTTCTTCTGGTGTATATTTCTTCCCATCAATTTTTACTTTACGATCTGTTCCCATCTGACGTTTTACGGATGCAACTGTACGACTTACATTCGTTACCGCCTGTCGTTTTGCTGGATCTCCAACCAGTCGTTCTCCATTTTTCGCAAATGCCACTATCGATGGCGTAGTTCTTCCACCTTCTGCATTTGAGATCACAACTGGTACTCCACCTTCCATCACTGCTACACAAGAATTTGTTGTTCCCAAATCTATTCCTATTACTTTGCTCATAGTCTTCCCTCCTAAATCAGTGTTGTTTTACAAATCAACACCAGTATCTGCCACCGAGACAACAGTTGCACATCAAATTTAACATGCACATCTTCATACACCAGTCTCCACCTGTGGAATATGGATTCTGATAAGTACTTTGTCTTTGCTGATACCAAGAACCATTTCCTTGCAGCTGTTGTAATAACATCTGATATTCATAATTATCAGGTTCCATGGAAACTGCCTGTTTTGCATGTTCCATAGCAGTTACATTATTTCCAAGGCCTTGATTGGCAGCTGCACTGTAATAGTACCATCTCGCATTTCTTCTGGCTGGTTCCATGCCATCTAAAACATTCCTTGCTTCCTGATAATAACCATTCCTTACATAATTACCTGCTGCTCTTAAATGCGTGTCCTTCTCATATCCTGTCGTTGTCTTCTGTCTTTGCTGAGCTCCGCCATTTGTGTAATAACCACTAAATTGTCCAAAAATATCCTCAAATGGATTCCATTCTCCATACGGATTCCCTTGTTGATTTCCATATGGATTCCCTTGTCCACCATAAGGATTCCCCTGACTCTGGTATCCACCATAAGAACTTTGGCTGTATCCGGTTGTTTTCTCCTTCATAACCTGTTGATAAGCTTGCTGGAGCTCTTTAAATTTCTCCTCAGCTGCCTTTGGATTATCAAGATTGGCATCTGGATGGTATTTTCTGCTTAATCTTTTATATGCTTTTTTTATTTCTTCTTCTGAAGCACCTCTTTGCACTCCTAGAATTTCATATGGATCAGACATTCTTTTCTTCCTTTTCTTTTTCTCGTTTCTCTCGTACCTGTTCGTATCGATACCATACTCCGGAATATAAGACATTTCTCAATATATCTATATCATCGATCAGTGGAAGCTGTTCAAAAGCTTTCGAACACTCTGCCATCATCATCGTTAGAATCTGATGGATCATATCTTCAAATTCCGGTTTTGTATATATATTTTTCAGTGGATTATAGTTGTGATTCTTCAGATCATCTTCAATATCTTCATATGCATCCATCAAATAAATGAATTTACCAAGGAAAAATCCAAATTGATTCAGAAGTTCTTTCCACTCATCATCCTGATACAACATGATCTCTGCCATGACCTTTCCAAACATCCCTGACATCTGGTCGATATCCTGATTGTCTTTTTTCTCTTCTTCTGACAGCTTTTCTAATATATCATTGATCTTATTCCATTTTTCCCTATAAAAATTTCTGGAAAACCCACTTTTATGGTATAAAATTTTTTCTAATACCAACTTCTCTAATTTGCGGTCATCATTCCAATCATCTTTACATTTGTAATAAGTTAACAAAATATTCATGTGCGCGACATAATCCGTGATATTGTTTACTCTTTCCTCATGTTTTTGCAATGGATGTGTGACACATCGCTTCATACTCTTTGTTGTTTCTAATTCATAAAGACTGGTTAAGGTCATCAATACAAAGACCATATCATAGGAAAGTGTGATCTGACCAAACTTTCCATAATGTTCTTTTAATTTTCTGCACAAACCACAATAGTATCCGTGATAGACATCGAATTCGCGGAATTTCATCTCTGATTTGTTGACAATGATATACCCAAACATTTTAGCTCCTCTTTACGAATGTGGTACGACACTTTGGACAACGAACTTCTATCTTTCCTTTTCCTCTTGGAATTCTGATCTTCTGTCCACATCCTGGACATTTGTAAATATGGTAGTTCTTCATCTGCTGTGCTTTGTATTTTCTATTGCTCCAGAGTCCCCGCATATTGGATGTTTTATTCAGGAACCATCTGTTTTCTTCGGCTCGTTTATAGATGTTTCTTGAAAACATACGGATATAGCAATAAATCAAAAGTGCTAATGCGATCCAATAAAAAATACGGCTAAGTGATACTACGCCGCCAAATACGATTCTTCCTGTAAATAGTGATAGTACAAATGCTGCTAAAATAATCTTCATTAAAAAGCGGTTCAGATCGTCATTTCCGTATCTGCCCTGCATGAATTGGTTGAATTTATCTCTCATAGACTTCTCCTTCTTTGATATCTGTTCTATTATGGATATCACATTTAAGTATAATGGTAATTATACGCAAACCTATGCAGAATAGCAATGAATTGGTTGTAAAGAAATTATAAATTTTATTTTATAATTCTAAGATATCAAAAACCATTCTCATCATGCTCGTGAATATAATTGACATTTATAATTATTTTTGTTAATATATTCCATGTAAATATTTTACATTTTATTTTAAAATCTTCTTTCTATTATTCTTATTAAAATACTTTTGATACTCTCATTATACTTTTCTTAACTGTTAATTATTGCTATAAACTACATTTCAATATAAAATGAAAGGAGAAACTTATGAGTCAAACTAAAAAATCGCTACAGGATTTAACTTTACTTGATCGTTTTTTATTTGCTGAAGTTATGGAAGATGCAGAAACTTTTGAAAACGTATTATCTATTATTCTTGGCCAAGACATATCCATTAAAGGACATCCGCAATCCGAACATGAAAAGCGTACATCGCCTTTAAAACGTCAGGTGCGCCTTGATGTATGGGCTGAGGATGATACGGATGCTGTATACAATATAGAAGCACAAAAGGAAAATACCAAAAATCTTCCTCACAGAAGTCGTTTTTATCAGGCATTAATTGATTCGAAACTTCTGGACCCAGGAGAGATAGATTTTTCAAAGATGAAAGATTGTTATTCTATTATTATTGCACCTTTTGATCTTTTTGGGGAAGGATTATATCAATATACTTTTCAAATGAACTGCAATGAAACTGGTCAACCTTTAAACGATGGTGCTATACGTATTTTTCTAAATACTCATGGTCAAAATCCCGAAGATATCAGTTCCGAATTAAAAGAACTTTTATACTATATGGAACATACTACCGAAGATATCTTTTGCTCTACACCACGCCTTCAGGAAATAAAAAAACATGTCAATATCGTAAAATCCAGCGAAGAGATTGGAGTGAAATATATGCAGGAATGGGAAGAAAAAATTCTTGAGAAACGAAAAGCACGTGCTGAGGGACTTGCTGAAGGACGTGCTGAGGGACTTGCTGAGGGACGTGCTGAAGGACTTGCTGAGGGAGATTACTTTCGATTAATACAACAAATCAAGAAAAAAATTGAAAAATCCAAGAATTTAATTCAAATTGCTGATGAATTAGAAGAAACACCTGAAAATATTGAGTCTTTATATCATTGCATCAAAGATCATTTTACTTTGGAAAATAAAGATATCTATAAACTTTATAAAGATTGTAATTAGAATAGGATTTCGATGCCTGAAATCATCAATCATGGAAGAATACCTGCAGCTGATCTACTGCAGGTATTCTTCCATGATCTTCTTTGTTTTATTGACCACGTATCCACTTCCGCCTCGTTTCTTCACGTTTTCTGTCATGGATACCAGTTCCAATGCTTCCCTATTGTTTGTTGCTGGCATTATGGTCACAAACCAGCCGATTTCTGTTCCTTTTGTGTCTGTCTGTGATTGTTTGATCTCTGCAGTTCCTGTCTTTCCTCGAAGATCTACCCCTTCTATGTTCGCTGCGTGTCCCGTACCAGAGGGATCTCTGATTACTTGTCGCATAGCTTCATTTACGGTATTCACAGCTTGTTTGGTAAATATAGTTTCCTTTAATACTTGTTTTTTTGATCCGTTTTCTTTGACCAGATACGGTTTCAGCATATTACCATTATTAGAAAATGCTGTGTAGATTGCTGCCATATGTACCGGGTTTACCATCATTTTCCCCTGTCCATATCCACTGTCAGCTAACTGAATATCAGAAGTAAATCCTTCACTTCCATAGGATGAAGCGTTTAGTCCAAATGTAAATTTCAAACTTTCTCCAAAACCTAAGTTGTCAAGCTGATCCTTCAAGGTATCTTTTCCTATCTTCAGGGCTGCTTTTGCAAAATAAATATTGTCAGAATAGATCATTGCATTTTGCAGATTATGCCCATTATAATCGTGCAATGTTGTTACGTAATAACCACCCCAGCTTTTATCCTTCTGCCAGCGTTTTCCACTGTTTCCAAAGTCATCATTTGCACGAAATTTATTCTGGCTTAGTCCGATCGCTGCTATGATCGGTTTGATGGATGATCCTGGTGCAAATGTTGCTTTAAAGCGATTTTGCATTGGCAGTCTTTGATCGCTATTGACCACATTCCATTTCTTCTGGCTCATTCCTAAGATAAATGCCTGTGCATCATAAGACGGAGTACTTACAAGTGCCTTGACCTCTCCTGTTGAAGGATTCAATGCAACATGAGCACTTTTATCATTTTTATACTGTTCGTAAATAGCCTTTTGCAAACTACTGTTGATCGTTGTTGTTAAATCCTTTCCATCTGTCTGAGATCTGACCGCCAGTGACTGTTTTTTCTGTCCATTAGAATCTTCTATGTATATCTCTAAGCCATTCGTGCCAGAAAGCTGCTCATCATATAATTTCTCAAGTCCTGCTTTTCCTTCGCCATTTTGCATATAACCGATAAGATGTGCTGCTGCCTCTCCAAGTGGATAGATTCTCCCAGTTTCTGTGGAAACAATGATCCCTTTCACATCGAGAAGATCTTCTGAATATTCTTTTAATTTGATCAATGGTACAAAAGAATCATCCGTCACCCATTTTTGATCAAGTTTCTTCTGAATCTCTTCTTTGGATAATCCTAATTTCTTTGCCGCAAGTTTTACAGAATTACCGTCCATCTTCCCAGGAACAAATCCTACAGAATAGATCTTACCCTGTACAGCAAGTGCATTTCCCTGTGCATCTTTGATCTTTCCTCTTTTGGCATATAAAGTTTTTACTCTGACTTTGTCTTCTGCTCCTAATTGCGGAAAAATAACGGAGTCATCCCAATCTATGCGATATCTATGATTTTCTTTGACAAAATCTGTACGGTTATTATAGGCAATAATTCCAGCATTTGTCTGCATTTTTACGTGATATGTCACGGTTGTTGATCTCTTCTTTGAAGTTACATCAGCATCGATCGTTTGGACCCCGATTCCCTTATAAATATTTTTATTTCTCTTGATAAATTCTTCTTTTGAAATACTTTTTTGGCTTTCTTCATTCAAAAGATCGTACATCTTTTCATACTTTCCATCTTCTGCATATGACATATATTTTAATAATGTGTCACCTGGATTCATCGCAATATTATTCTTATAGAATAATACAGCTCCCGCAGCTGCGATCACCAGTGCGACTCCTATTGCTGCCTTCTTTGCTATACTTCTTCTATCTTCCATATGATACTACCTCTTTCTGATTCCTACCTTGATCTGTATTATTTTATTTAATCGTAGAGATCTTTTCTCCTGTTTTCAAAGACAGGATTGGCTGTTCTTATATTTTGAATCTGTTCTTTATCTATCTGTGCATAGAGCAGCTCTTCCTTTTCTTCTCCTAAATACAATCTGGTTCCATCTGGTGCAAATCCAGTACTTCTTCCCATGTAATGTTCCTTACTGTAATGACAACATCCTAAAACATACATCTCATTTTCAATAGCTCTTGCCCGAAGAAGTGTCTCCCACTGCATAAATTTTCCTTTACCCTTAACCCATGCCGCTGGATACAACATGACCTGAGTTCCAGATAATGCTTCATATCTTGCAAGTTCCGGAAATCTGAGATCATAACAGATTCCAAGTCCGATCACACCTGCAGGTGTCTTAATCGGTGTAAACAAACAATCCCCCTTAAGCGTATTCATTGATTCATTCCATTTATATGCATTAAACAAATGTGTCTTTTTATAATCAGACACAAGTTCTCCCAGGTCATTCAGGATTACCATTGTATTGTAGTTTTTTGTTTCATCCACAGTCTGTTCATTCATCCCAAAAATGATCCACATCTTAAACTCTTTTGCAAGCATCTTCATTGCCTGTACAAATTCGCCATGCAAGCTTTGTGCCTTTTTTGTATAGTTGTGTTCAGCATCCGGATAATAATTCATGAAATATTCTGGAAAAATGATCATAACTGCCTCTTCTTCTGTTGCTTTCTTTATATATTGTTTTGCTTTTTCTATATTTTCTCTCCAGTTTCCGGAAGATGTTGTCTGTGCGACCGCTATTTTATCCATGAAATTTTATCCCCTTTCCAGTCTCTAGAATACCATATTTCGGGCTTTTTTTGTACCGTTATTAACTTTCTTTAAATTTTTTGTAAAAAAAAATAAAAAAATTAAAAATAATGCTTGCATTTCTTAAAACATTCGTATATAATAAATCTTGCGTTAAGGAAGCGCAGTAAAAACTTCATAAGATATGCGTGATTAGCTCAGTTGGTAGAGCACCTGACTCTTAATCAGGGTGTCGAGGGTTCGAACCCCTCATCGCGTACTAAAGCACTGTTTTTGGTTGATTTTGTAGCCGGGGATGGTGTTTTTCTTTTATTGAAATCTTATATTGTCTTGTAACTGATCTTAAAAACGTCTATAATAAATGATATTATTGATTAATTATCATTCTAAGAGGAGTCTCAAATGTCAAGTAACCACAAATTCGAATCGAATAAAAAGTATTTTACGATTTCTATCTATACCATTGCTGTTATCCTGATCGGATGTGTGATCTTCCGCTTTATAACACAATGGTCTAATACAAGCAAACTGATCTCTCAATTATGGGAAATCTTATTTCCATTTTTTATGGGATTTCTGATTGCCTATATTTTAAACCCTGTTGTAGCTTTCTTTCAAAGAAATGTATCAATAAAACTTTTAAAGAAGAAATCTGCCAGTACACAGCGTGGACTCGCCATTTTGATCAGTTATCTTGTCATGGTTGGTTTTATCATTGTATGTCTTCGATTTATCATTCCACAGTTATATGACAGTATTCGTGAACTATCCCTGATGATTCCCGATATTTATAAATCGATAATGTCGATTTTTGAACATTATCGTGAGAACAGCACAGATATGTTTCCTGGTCAGATTGCCGATATGATCGAGACAAAGACATTACCAAAGCTTTTCGAACTGACCAACAATCTTCTGACCAATATCGTCCCTATGCTTTATGAGGCTTCCATGTCTTTTGCCAAGGGATTATTTAACCTGTTTATCGCATTTATTGTTTCTATTTATATGACAATCGATAAATTTATTTTAAAAAATGCTGGAAAACGATTGGTTCTTGCAATCTTTAATGAAAATTTCTCTTATCGTGTACTTCGCACTTTAAAAGATTGTCATAATATTTTTTCTGGTTTCATTATCGGAAAATCCATTGATTCTCTGATCATTGGTTTACTGGCTTTTGTTGCGATGACTATTTTAAAACTTCCTTATACCGTATTGATCAGTGTTATTATCGGTATCACAAATATGATTCCTTATTTTGGACCGATCATTGGTGCAGTTCCTGGCGCTTTTATTCTTTTTATCGTAAGCCCGACGAAGTGCCTGATCTTTATTATCATGGTTTTTGTCCTACAGCAGTTTGACGGTCTGATCCTTGGACCTAAGATCCTTGGAGAATCTACCGGAGTTCGTCCACTACTGATTTTATTTTCCATCACTGTCGGTGGCGCTTATTTCGGTCCACTTGGAATGTTCCTTGGAGTTCCGTTTTTTGCTACAGTTCAATTTTTGATCGGAAACTGGGTGGATTATCGATTGTATAAGAAGAATATTAAGTTAGAAAAAGAAGCTTAACATAATAAGAGGATTGACTCATATGATATTTGTGAGTCAATCCTCTTTTATTGTTATTGATTCGCTATCTGTTCTGCCAGATCATTTAAATATACCCAACGGTCCATCTTTTCATTCAAAGCTTCTTCTGTCTTTTCTTTTTGCTGCGTAAGCTCTGCTAATTTACCAGAATTCGTTGCATTTTCTATGATTTCTTCATCTAACTGTTCTATTTTTTCCTCCAGTTTCGCAATATCATCATCAATCGTTTCAAATTCTTTTTGTTCTTTGTATGTAAACTTGAGCTTCTTTTGGTGTTCTTTCTGGAATTTCTTTCCATTATTTTCTTTTTTCTCTGGTTTACTTTTCTCTTGTTTCGCAATTGGCTTTACTTTCTCCAGATAATCCGTATAACCGCCTTCGTACTGTTTTAAATGTCCACCTTCTTCAAACGCAAAGATCCTGTTTACAATACGATCAAGAAAATATCGGTCATGAGATACTGTGATCACGATTCCTGCGAACGTATCCAGATAATCTTCTAAGATCGTTAATGTCTGGATGTCAAGGTCGTTGGTCGGCTCATCGAGGATCAGAACATTTGGTGCTTCCATCAATACTTTTAATAAGTAGAGACGTCTCTGTTCTCCTCCAGAAAGTTTATCAAGCGGTGTGTATTGAAGTTCTGGCGGGAACAGGAAACGGTCTAGCATCTGGGATGCACTTGCCTGCCCTTTCGTTGTCTGGATGTATTCTGCGACATTTCTGATATAATCAATGACACGGATATCTCCTGTCATATCTTCATTTTCCTGTGCAAAATACCCAATCTTTACGGTGTCACCGATCGTAATGTTTCCTTCGTCCGGCTTTAAGATTCCCATGATCATCTTCATCAAAGTTGATTTTCCACAGCCATTTGATCCGATAAATCCAATCCTGTCATCTCTTAATACGATGTAAGAGAAATCATTGATCAGATGTTTGTCACCAAATCCTTTGGAAATGTGTTCTAACTCGATCGTTGTCTTTCCAAGACGGCTGCTGATCGAATCCATCTCAACATTTTGCTGCATGGATGGACCTTTGGCATTCTTAAGTTCTTCAAAACGTTCCGTTCTGGCTCTCTGTCTCGTTCCTCTCGCTTTGATTCCCTGTTTCATCCATTCCATTTCCACGCGGAGTAAACTCTGGCGCTTACGTTCTGTCGCTAGTTCCATCTCTTCGCGCTGGACTTTTAACTCTACGAATCCAGAATAGTTGGTATCGTATTCGTAAAGCTTTCCTTTGTCGATCTCTACGATCTTATTCGTTACACGATCTAAGAAATAACGGTCATGGGTTACCATGATCAATACACCTCTAAAGCTGTTTAAGAATTCTTCCAGCCATAGAACCATATCGTTATCTAAGTGGTTGGTTGGCTCATCAAGGATCAGTACTTCGGTTGGATCTACTAAAGTTCTTGCGAGTGCAACTCTCTTCTTCTGGCCTCCAGATAAATGATTACATCCTTCATCAAAATCATAGATTCCAAGTTTTGTGAGGATCGTTTTTGCTTCACTCTCTGTCTTCCAGTCCTGATGTTCTTTTCCATCCATCACATATTCAAGAATGCTTTGTCTCTTCGGAAATTCTGGATTCTGTGGAAGATAAGATACACGGATTCCATTTCCACAGATAATCTGTCCTTTGTCTGGCTCGTTGATCTTGACAATGATCTTTAATAATGTAGTCTTTCCTGTACCGTTGACCCCGATCACACCAATCTTATCGCCACTGTGGATTCCAAGAGATACGTCATCAAAAATGACTTTCTCTCCATAAATTTTGCTGATATGTTCAATATTTAATATATTCATCTTACTACTTTGCCTGATCGATCGCTTCGACTAATTCTTCTTTGGATACTGCTCCGATCAGTTTTGCCTTAACCTCTCCATCTTTGATCACTAAAAATGTTGGAACTGACATGATCTTGTACTGTGCTACGATATCAACATTCTGATCGATATCAAGTTTTCCGACTTTTACAGTTCCTTCATATTCTTCAGCTAATTGTGCTACCACCGGTGCCATCATCTTACAAGGTCCGCACCATGTTGCAAACATATCTACTAATACTGGCACATCACTTTTTAATACTTCTTCTTCAAAATTATCACTTGTAAATGTATATTCCATAATAATTCACCTATCCTTTGCTATTTATTTAAACATCGTTTTGCTTCGTCTAGTGACTGAAAAAATTGACAGACCCATCTGTTCATACATGGATGCAAATATAGAAACAACTGGATCTTGCATCGAAACTTTCCTTGTTTCATGATTATATTACCACTTTTTGTTTATTTTATGCAATCCTTTTACTTGGCATGACGATATGCTACTAAACGGCAGATTGGATTTCCTTTGGCTGAGAATTTCTCCTCGTATTCTGTCATGACATTTCCTTCATTATATTCGCTGTGATGAAGATCGTATGTGTGATTTTCCAGGATCCATCCTGCTTCTTCTACCTGCTCTAAGGAGAAATCAAATAAGTCTTTGTTATCTGTCTTAAACATCACTCTTCCTTCTGGTGTCAGGATATTATCATATCGTTCTAAAAATCTTGTAGATGTCAATCTTCTCTTTGCATGACGGTCTTTTGGCCATGGATCAGAGAAGTTTAAATAAATCCTGTCTACTTCATCTTTGTCAAACACTTCTTCGATATTCTCTGCATCCATACGGATCAAACGAAGGTTGTCCTGTTCAAAATCTTCTAATTTCTCTACAGCTCTTACTAAGACACTTGAATATTTTTCGATTCCAATATAGTTTACTTCTGGATTTCTTCTTGCCATTTCTATGATAAACTGTCCTTTTCCCATTCCTACTTCGATGTGGATTGGATGATCATTTCCAAATACCTCTGCCCATTTTCCTTTCTTCTGTTCTGGCTCTTGGATGGAAAACTGGTTTTCAATAATTGTTTCTCTCGCTCCTGGTACATTTCTTAAACGCATTTATATTCATCTCCTTTGTCTTTTTTCTCGAATCTTTGTTGATTATATCATAGACGATGGGTATAATAAAGAAAAAGTATGAGGCCTTAAGAGGCTTAGGATTTGCACTTCAAGGAGGAAATGCTCATGGAAATCGAAAGAAAATTTATCGTCCACAACTTACCTGATAATCTGGATTCTTATCCACACTCTGAGATCGAACAGGGCTATCTTTGCATGGAGCCTGTCATTCGTATCCGCAGGATGAATAAGCAGTATTTCTTGACTTTTAAGAGTAAGGGATTGATGGCTAGAACCGAGCATGAATTTCCGCTTGATAAGGCAGCTTATGAACATCTGCTTCCGAAGGTGGATGGGATTTTAATTTCTAAGACTCGTTATAAGATTCCGGATGAACATGGATTTATTATTGAGCTGGATGTCTTTCATGGAGAATATGAGGGGCTTGTAATGGCTGAGGTGGAATTTCCTAGTGAGGAAGTCGCTGTAGAGTATGAAGGGCCTGAATGGTTTGATGATGAGGTTACGTTTGATTCCCGGTATCAGAATAATAATTTGGCGAATAAATAATTGTTTGTCATAATCTTTGACGTATATAAGAGATATAAAATAAATAAAAGGTGGCTAAACACGAATTTCATTGACGGATTTTTTACAAAACGCTTGTTCGCAAACTTTCCTTGCGAAACTCGCTTCGCTCAGACATCGCACCAAGTTTGCTGCGATTTTGTAAAAAATCCTATGAAATTCTATCGTTTAGCTACCTTTTATTTATTTTATATCTCTTATATACGCTGAAGGTTATTGGTAATAACTATATATTCTATATTTATTATCATGTAAATTTTACTTACAATTTTTTCTAAAAATGATAATGGTTCTATTTTATATTATTTGTCTACCAAAACTTTACATCGTTTTTTATAGCAGGCGATTCCGTAGTTTAATATTGTTTCGTAGCCTTCTTCTTCTAGTTTCTGATCGTAATTCTTTTCTTTGATCTGTTTTAGTGCTTTTTGGCATGCTTTATCTAGTGTTTTGATGTTTTCTGCATATTTTACTTCTATAATGATTCCGATTCTGGCTTGTTCTGCTTCGATCATGATATCGCTGTATCCGTCTCCGCTTTCTTGGTTTGAGGTAATGTACCAGTCTGGGTCGTAGCTTAGTAAGCCTAGGAGGACTCCATGGTAGAAGTTTTCTTTTTTGGTTGTGAAGGTGTCTCGGATGCTGATGGTTTTCATTAGGTAGTTATTAAATTGTTCTTCGATTGCTTCTGCGTTTCCTTCTTCAAATGCTTTGCAGAAATCTTTTAAG
>JAHZAT010000037.1:0-6564 GCA_019423795.1 Clostridiales bacterium | reverse complement strand
TTCTTCGATTGCTTCTGCGTTTCCTTCTTCAAATGCTTTGCAGAAATCTTTTAAGTGGTTTTCCCTGTTGGGTGAGGTAGCCTGTTGCGAAGAGTACACTCCAGAGATTCTCGATCGTGCTGTCTAGTTCGTTGTATGTTAGTTCTAACCTGATTTCTTTCTGGATTGCTTTTCCTTCAATTAATTGTTCAATTTCTCTTCTTGTCTGTTGGTTTGCTTTCTCTATAAAGCGTTTTACGATATAATTTCCACTTGTATTGATCCAGTATGGCTGTGGTGTCGCATCTGGTTCTACTTTTAATGCTCGGCAGTGATTGATTACATCCCATGGGCAGTAGATATCTGTGTTTCCAAAGCGATAGCCGTCATACCATTTCTTTGTTTGTTCGAAAGCTTCTGGTACTTTGTAATATTGTAATATTTCTTTTACTTCTTTGTCTGTAAATCCAAAGTACTCATCAAAATATTGGTCTGTGATAGAAAAGATATTGAAGTTATTTAGTCCTGTAAAGATGCTTTCTCTGGCAATTCTTAAGCAGCCTGTTAATACGGCCATGTATAGATTATCATTTGTTTTTAATGATTGTTCTAACATGTTTCGAAGTAAGATGATCATTTCATTATAGTAGTTATTCTCGAACGCCTTGTCTAATGGGACATCATATTCGTCGATCAATATAATAACTTTTTTCCCATAATATTCTTTTAAAATAGAAGATAAAATCCACAGTGCTGTCATTAACTCTGTATCTTTCATGTTATCTGACATTAATGATTTCATCTGTTCTTTTTGTTTTTCGCTTAACTTATCTCCTGACATTCGATCGTATAATCGTCTGGATTCTGCTGCCATGATATATTTCATCATAGCTTTTGCATCTTCATAATTTCCTGCTTTCGCTCCTTTTAATGAAACTGAGATTACTGGAAATTTTCCCTGATATTGATCGCATAATTCTTTGTCCTTTGAAATTTCAAGGCCTTCAAAAATTGCCTGATCATTTCCTATTTCAAAGAAATATTTTAACATACTCATATTTAAGGATTTTCCGAATCTTCTTGGTCTTGTGAATAGATTGACTAGACCGTGTTCATTTAGCAATTGTTTGAGCAGGCCTGTTTTATCTACATAGTAATAGTTTTCTTTTATCATATCTTCAAAGTTTTCAATTCCGATTGGAAGTTTCTTTTGCATGAGGTTCCCTCCTTTCCGCATTTATCTTACCTTTTGTTCATATTTTACTATTTGATTATTTTATATGCAACTCAAAATAATCTTTTAATTTTTTCATAGCTTTCATAAATGTTCCCTGTGTGGCATCTTCTGCCAAATGATAATCCTTTAAGTAAAGAAAGCACATACGAAAAACAGAATCTCCGTATTCTCGCATAAGCCTTTCTAAAATTTGTTCTGTCGACATTCTTTTGATCTCCTTTCATCTTTTTAGAGACAATGAATTTAGAAAAAATTACATAATCTGAAAAGATTGATGGTTTTAATTTAACAAAAAATCCTGCCTGACACTGATTTCTCAATGTAGACAGGATTTCTTTACATATTTAAATATATTCTTGCTTTTATCTTGATTTATCTTTTAAAAAGAAAAAATTCAAAATTACATCTAATATAAAAAATATAAGTACAAATAATCCCCAATATACCACCAAACTGTCATATCCTAATCCCAGTATTCTGAAAATTATCTTATGTACTAACACTGTAAATAAGATCAATACTACATTCATTGCTGCCAATAAAATACCTTTCATTTTTCTCTACCTCTTTCTTTTTTTAAATCAATGATTCGATCTGCACTTTTTGCCATTTCTTCATCATGTGTAACGCATACTATTGTTTTTCCTTCTTTTTTTAATTCTTTAAATAAATGAATAATTTTTTCCTTATTGCTTGTATCAAGATTTCCAGTTGGTTCATCTGCAAGTATAATCTCACATGGTTTTAACATCGTTCTTGCAATTGCTATTCTTTGTTGTTCTCCACCACTTAATTCGCAAACCTTATGTCCCAGATATTCTTTGGATATCCCAACTTTCTCTAAAGATTCTTCTAACTCTTTTTCTTTAAAATTCTTTCGATACTTTTTTGATAACAACAGATTTTCTTTTACTGTATCATTTTCTATCAAGGCATAATTTTGAAAAATATACCCAAATACATATCTTCTTAAATTTTGAATATCTTTCTTAGAAAAGCTATTTTCCCCATTGATTGAAATACTCCCACTATCTGGTTTATCAATCATAGAAATCATATTTAAAATAGTAGTTTTTCCTGCCCCGCTCTCACCAATAATTGCAATAAATTCATTTTTATTGATTTTTAACGAAAAATTTTTCAAAACTACATGATCACCAAATGATTTACAAATATCTTTTAATTCAATCATCACCATTGCTCTCCATTTATTATTTTTTCATGTAAATTTTTCTTACTTAAATAATCATACTCTAACTTTGTAACAATAATTTCTATGATACATGCTATAATCATAAAATACCATACTACTACATTATGTTTTATAATATATACTACTGCAGTTGTGCACAAATTAATGCCTATAAAAACTAGAATGATTTCTTTTATTGACGACATATAGCCATATCCCCATAAAGCTTCTAATAATAATCTTTGTTGTTTTGAAAAATAATATCCACTAACTGCTATTGTTATAAATACTATGGAACAAAGTATAACTGCTAATAAAATTGCACTCTGCCACATTACTTTCTGTCGAATAATCACAAGATTACTGGCTGCCTGTCCATAAATATTTGTCACAGAGTTAAATTGATAAATGCCTAACTTTTGTTCTAATGCTTCTACTTTTCGATACGCATAACCTTGTTTTTTAGAATTATCCTCAAAATAAATGCTACCTGAAACTGTATCTCCTGCATACATAGATGCAATACAAGATGAATCCACCCCGCCTGTATAAATGACTGCTATTGGATCTATAATCTGATTTTTCCCATTTCCTGTATCTGAATCATATGTAAAATAAGATTGATTCGTTTTCACATATATAATATGAATAGATAGTTTATCTTTTTTCAACATATTTTTTGGTTTATTCATATTTTTTCTAAAATAATTATCTATTGTAACCTTTTGGAAATAGAAATTTTCTTTATAATTTTTTACGATTTTTTTTTCATATTTCTTATACTGTTCTGGCACTAAAATATTAAGAGTATTTTGATCGTAATCAATCAATTTTGAAATGGCTTTCCCATTACATGTTTGTATTGGATTTCGCTTTAAATAATTTTCATCTATTTGAATACTTCTTCCTGCTGGTGAACAAATTTGCTCTTCTTTATCTCCAACATACTCAAATTCGTACCTCTGATTTCCTCTTCCATCCGATTCCTTTTCATAATTATCTGAGTTTATAAGAAATATTTTCATTTTATCTTTTGATTTTTGATAAAAATTTTTTAACTCATCATTAATATTTCTTGCTTCCAAAGAATCTTCTGCCACTGAAGAATCATATCCTTGAAAATTAATTGTATAAATATTTTTTGTCTTATTCCAATAACTCAAAGTATGCTGTTTATCTTTCAATCGTTGTGCATCATTTGTTGCATTACTTAAAGTTAACTGAACAGCTATAAAAACACTAATCAGCACTATATAAGATACTTTTTTGATTTGACTAAAAAAGCCATTTTTTTCCCCTTCTGATATATGCTTTTCAAAAGATAATATCATACAATTTATTATAATTGCCAACAGAAAAATTATAATACTTATCAATAAATTTACCAAAATACATGTAGACATATATTCTATTATTTTTTGTATTCCTTCAAACTTCCATCCAACTCCAATCCATATCATTAACCATATCATCTCATTGAATATCCAAAATCTTATGATATCTTTATTTATCTTCCATATAATTGATGCTTTCGAATATCCCCAATATTTCATTAAAGCTATTTTCTTTCTCGAATATATATAATAGACACTAAATCCTAGCAATAAAAATAAAACACTAAATCCTAACAAATACAACACAGAAAGATTATTTATTGATTGCCATTTTTGTTGATTGGTATATATTTTTACAATACCATATTGGGATAATCCCTGTTCTAATTTCTGCTCTATTGCTCTCGTCGTATGATCTATAAAAAATGTGTTTCCATATCCTACATTCTTCAAATCTTTAAATGGATACACATTTATTTTCCATGTGGTATATGGAAACTTCATATTTAAAACTTCTTGTTGATTTGTTGTATAAATAGATAATTCCTTTTCATTAAGGAATTCATATTTCATAATTGTTACATGATATTGATTTGCAAACTTTAAAAGTTCTTTATGAACTTCTGATACATTCACAAGTTCTTGTTGTCTGGCTTGAACTTCTACCACTCTCTTATGGAAAATCTTATCTGTCATGCGATAATCACTGAAAATTGCAAACCCAAAAACATTCATGCCTATCAATACAATGCTATATAAGATACAAACAATCTTTTTGCTTTTCATTTCACAGTTTTCTCCTAAAAAAAATACTATATTATTTTATACTGGCATCCATTTTCCTACCCATTCTCCAGTTACTCTATTATATTTTCTTTTATATAAATTTCCATTTACTACTTTATATTTCCAAACATAAACATTTTTATATTCCTCGATATCTCCATTTTTCCCTTCATTCACAATCTCTATATTTTCTTGTGCATAAATTGTATGAGCAGAAAAATTAAGTCCCATCGAAAATACTAATAACGCCCCTAAACAAACAATCATTTTATTTAATCTCTTCATTCTCTTTTGCCTCCTTATCATTTTTATATACACGATATCCTTGAAATGTTTCTAATGATTTACAATTTCCTATAAATCTTCCTTTATAATATATTTTATATCCTTTATTGTTTTTTATAAAAAATGTATCTTTATTTTCTAAATTGTATATAACTTCATCTGGCATATGATCTGGATTATTATATTCTGGCTCAAATGCAAAAACAAAACTTAAAATATAACTGAAACAAAATATCATAATGTACAAAATATATCCTCTGTGTTTATGTTTTTTCTCCTGTCCTCTTATAATTAAGTCAAGTCTTTGTTGAAGTGTAGATCTTCCGCATCCAATAAAACAAAGAACTGGTATCTTCTTATGCATCTTATTATTCTTTATAATTTTAAGCATACATTCTAAATACTCATAAATTTCCATTTCATTCATTGATTCCGTTATTTTTTTATCGTTTGCGAATTCTAACATATCCTTGAATTTCTCTTTTAAAAAATATGCGAAAGGATTCCACCAATAAAAACACATAATAATTTCACACAACATATTTAACCACAGATCATGATGATTAAAATGCTGCAGTTCGTGTTTAAAAATATATTGTAATTCTTTTTCGGTAAAATCCATTTCCGGCAGTAGAATCTTAGGATGAATCAATCCTGTAATACATGGACTCTTAATTCCCTGTATTTTATATATTTCAAATTTATAGTTTTTATTATTTTGTACTGATTTATATGCCTTCTCTATCTTATTTGAATTATCTGGTACTAGTATTGATAAAAATCGATTGAATTGAATCTGTGTATGTATAAGCTTGCATATATACATAAAACTAATTAATATCCATACTACTATAATTACATCTGAAACACTATAATCCTTCCAAATATGTTTCATTAAAATATCACATATTACAGTCAACGCACGTGTAGAATAAATGTTTTTGGTGAATACAAAATTACATGGAAAAAACATTCTTAACATAACCATGATCATGAAAAATACCAACAAATTAGCACTATTTTTTAAAATAAAATTTATTCTATTTCCCAGCAAACATACCACAATCATAAAAACACTACTCAATAATATACATGCAAATACTGATCCGTATGTTGGAAATATCATATCTAATTATCCCTCTTTTTCGCTAAAATTTCTTTTCTATGCTTCAATTCTTGTTCCAGTTCATTTATAATCTCTTCATCCTCCTCATTTTTTATAAATTGAGCAACCAAAGATTTTTTAGATATTTTATTGTTAATTCCTGCAAAATTAGAAATAATATACTCCTCTATCTTAATCTTCGCAGTGTAAGTACGCGCCAATACATTTCCTCTATGTTCAATACCAGCAACTTCAATATAATCTGCTTTCAGTAAACTCTGAATGGATGCACGTATCGTATTAATATTCATACTTTCATCCAATTTCAAAATATCTGATGCTGCTAATGGATGCTCACTTGCCCAAAATATTTTCATTATTTCTACTTCTTTTTTTGTTAATTTTTTCATTGACTCACCTTTCTCCTTCAATCTTATTTTACTTTATATTTTATACGAAGCTCATCATTTGTACAAGTATAAATATAATATTATATTATTTTTTTATTGTATATGTTTTTTTACATATGAAAAAATAAAAAGATTCTAAGCAATCAATCTGCCTAGAATCTTTTTACACATATTCAAATTCACTTTATGCTTTCAATCCCTTACGAACTAACGCTCTCTTAAGTGCCAACTCTGCC
>JAHZAT010000036.1 GCA_019423795.1 Clostridiales bacterium | reverse complement strand
ATTGCCACAAGAAGTTCCAGAAAAGATTCATCAGTTATTAGAAAAGTATCATAACGCAGAGAAAATTACATTATACGATATTGCTAAATTTCATGCACAGTTTGAGAATATTCATCCATTTCAGGATGGAAATGGGAGAGTCGGGCGTATGATCATTCTAAAACAATGTCTGGATCATAATATTGTTCCAGTGATCATCCGTGATATTCATAAAGCAGAATATAATCGATATCTTAATAAAGCACAGCACGAACAAGACTATAAAGGATTAGAAGCTTATTTTGAAAAAGAACAGAAATATTATCAGGAAAGCACAATCCCAATGATATTTGATTTTGATGAATTGTAGAATAAGGGTGTAATTAATAGAGAGTGGACAAGAAAGGAGGTTGGGGTTTATGGCTAAGAAGTTTTGTACAACAGGAACATGTATCCCGGAGAAAAATTATATGGTTGATCTTAGCAACAGGATTCAGCAGATTATCAATCAATATATCGAATCAGGACAATACTTTACGATCAATCGAGCCAGACAATATGGTAAGACAACCTTGCTTTATCTTCTGGAAAAAGAATTGCGAAAACAAGATTATCTGGTTTTGAGTTTAAGTTTTGAAGCTGCCGATGAAGTAGACAAAAGTTCAGATAATCAGATTTTCTTATCTTTCCTCGGACTTCTAAGAGAGAAATATTTAAAATGCCAGCAGGGAAAAGATGTAACATTTCATTCTGTAATTCTTGCAGGTGTTTACGATATTAAAACATTAAAGTTAAAACTACATCCACAAGAAGAATCGAAATATAACAGTCTATGGAATATCGCAGATAATAATCAAATGTATATGAAGGTATCATCTGATCGAAATCAATTTATTGTATCTGGAATGTTGCAAATGCCATTGGCAATGCAAAAGTTTTATGAATATTATGAAGAAATTTATTCAGAAAAAGATCAAAAGTTTATAGAAGAAAATGGTAGGAAATTATTATATTGAAGCACGAATGAGAGATAATAAAAGAACAGATATTATTATTGATTATAAAGGAGAATATATTATAGAAACAGTTGTATAAATTAAAAACAGACCTAAAGTTTTATATGGTCTGTTTTTTATTTAAGAAAATTTTATATCAACAATATAAAAACAAAAATAACAATAGAAGCAACCATCAATTTATACTCATCTGAAAAGTTTTCTTTGTTCTGTAATTTTACCAGTACATGATATAAAAAGTAAAAAAATGAAAAAAAGCATAAAGCCAAGATAAATAAAACGATAATATGTTCCATAATAATTCCCTCCCATAATAAAAATCCTTAAAGTTTTATTTTTAAATAATATTATAAACAATAGATTTCATATGTCCAGATATCCCCCAAAAAAAAACACTTAATGATAAAGAATCTCAACAAGAAATGATAGACATGTTTTGATACAAATAGTTTCATTTGTGGATGAAAAAGGAATATGGTAAACTGATATTAAAATGAACAATAAATTAGAGCAATAGTTAAGAAACGTTTCTTTAAAATAACAGGAAAGGGAAAGATTATGTACAAAATCAGCAATTTCAGTGACAACGACGACGTAAAGATCATCGACCAGTCAGGACCATTTGAAGTCATCGAATATCAGAGAGACTTAAGTGTTATGCCAGAAGATGCCCAGTTAGCATTCTTCTGCAGTCAGATGAACGTAAGAAAACGTCAGCTTAAATGCGAATTATCTAAAGGAAATGTAACAATTCAGGCAGGTGCCATGCAGTGGATGGCAGGAGATGTCTCTGCGACAACAGGAATCAAAGGAGCAGGAGATTTCTTATCCAAGACAATCCGGGGAAAAGTAACGGGAGAATCTGCGATTAAGCCAGAATATACAGGAGATGGAACTCTTGTTTTGGAACCTACATATAAACATATCATTTTATTAGATCTTGACGAATGGGGTAATTCGATCGTATTAGATGATGGTTTATTTTTAGCCTGTGAATCTACACTGAAACAAAAAGCAGTCAGAAGAAAGACGTTCTCTTCTGCATTTGCAGGTGGTGAAGGATTCTTCAACCTAGGATTAAAAGGAAGCGGAGTTGTCTGTCTGGAATCCGATTGCCCAAGAGAAGAATTAGTGGAAATCACATTAGAAGATGATGTTATAAAGATTGACGGAAACCTTGCAATTGCATGGAGTGGAAGTCTTGACTTTACGGTAGAACGAGCAGGAAGATCTTTGCTTGGTTCTGCAGTGAGTGGTGAAGGTCTGGTAAATGTATACCGTGGAACAGGAAAAGTATTATTAGCACCAGTTGTGAATCAGGCAATGAAACCACAGCAGGTGGTGGAGAAAGAGCCAGTGATCGTTAGTGATGACGACGAATAAGAATATAACATATATACAAAAGATTGCTTCATAAAAAGAAATAGCATTTGTTACAAAAAATAAGTAACTTTAGTAAGAAATGCCATTGCAACTTTTATTTTTACATTCTTAGCTTTTGCCATTGCACAGTTTGGATTATTAGCCGTTGTAAAACAGGGATATGCATACCTTGGATACGCAGCATTTATCACACTGTTTGTTCCATTTATTGTTCATGTGATCGCAACAAAAGGAAAAGAAATTTAAAGTTTGTATACAAAAACTTGAAAATTCAAACGATTTGATCTATAATAACAAAGAAATAAAAACAGGGAGCTTGTGAAACAGGCTGAGAGGAAAGTAAAACTTTCGACCTTTGAACCTGATTTGGGTAATGCCAGCGTAGGAAACGAAGATCATGAATCGCGAATATACGGAAAGTTACTAAATCAGTAGCTTTCCGTTTTTTGTGTTTATAGGCAAGTAAATTTTATGAGAAAACAGCCTATAAAACAATGCGGTCAATTGGGGGCACCACTTTTGATCGCAATACAAAAATAATGCATAAGAGAAAAGGAGAGATACTTATGAGAACAGCATTATCAATCGCTGGAAGTGATTCCAGTGGAGGCGCTGGAGTTCAGGCTGACTTAAAGACTATGACAATGAATGGTGTATTTGCAATGAGCGCCATTACAGCACTGACAGCCCAGAATACAACCGGCGTAACAGGAATCTTAGAAGCAGATCCAGAGTTTTTAAAGAAACAGATCGACGCAGTCTTTGAAGACATCAGGCCAGATGCAGTCAAGATTGGAATGGTTTCCTCGAGTGGACTGATCAAAATGATCGCAGAGAGATTACAGCATTATAAAGCGGAAAATATCGTTGTTGATCCAGTGATGGTAGCAACGAGTGGATCAAGATTATTAGAAGAAGATGCTGTAGATACATTAAAGAAAGAACTATTACCGATTGCAACGGTAATCACACCCAATATTCCAGAAGCAGAGATTCTTTGTGGTATGGAGATTCACACGGAAGAAGATATGGTAGCAGCGGCAAAAGCAATCTATGAAGATCTTGGATGTGCTGTCTTATTAAAAGGTGGTCATAACATCAACGATGCCAATGACTTATTATATACAAAAGAAGAAGTTTCTTGGTTTAAAGGAAAGAGGATCAACAACCCAAACACACACGGAACAGGATGTACTCTTTCTAGTGCCATCGCAGCAAATCTTGCCAAAGGTTTTGATCTTAAGACTTCTGTACAAAGAGCAAAAGATTATATTTCAAGAGCTTTAGCAGATATGTTAGATTTAGGAGCTGGAAGTGGACCAATGAATCATGCGTTTGATTTAAAAGATGAATGGAAAGAGGAGGCATAAGTGATGGGAAGCAGAAGAACATCAATCTTTGAAAACGGACTGATCTGGTTTGGAGCAGGAGTTTCATTAGCAGAAATTTTAACAGGTACAAGTTTCGCACCTTTAGGGTTTACCAAAGGATTATTAGCGATCATCATTGGACACATCATTGGATGTGGAATGATGTTTTTTGCCGGATTTATTGGTGGAAAGACAAGAAAAAGCGCAATGGAAACTGTAAAAATGAGCTTTGGATCAACAGGAGCTTTGTTATTTGCAGTATTAAATATTTTACAGTTAGTTGGATGGACAGCCATCATGATCTATGATGGATCATTAGCGGCAGCAGGAATCTTTCATGTGGCAAACTGGGTATGGCCAGTTGTGATCGGAGGACTGATCATCATCTGGATCTTAGTTGGAATTGAAAGTTTAGGAAAGATTAATACGGTTGCAATGGCAGCTTTATTTATCTTAACCGTTGTATTAAGCTTTATCATTTTTGGACATGGATCATTAAATACGGTTGCAAACGATGGATTAACATTTGGCGCAGCTGTAGAACTTGCGGTAGCTATGCCATTATCATGGCTTCCATTGATCAGTGACTACACAAGAGAAGCAAAAGAACCAACAAAAGCAACATGGGCAAGCGTGATCGTCTATGGATTAGTCAGCTGTTGGATGTATGTGATCGGTATGGGAATCTCTATTTTCACAGGAGAATCTGATATCGCACAGATCATGGTAAAAGCCGGACTTGGAATCGCAGGATTATTAATTATCGTATTCTCAACCGTAACAACAACATTCTTAGATGCATGGTCTGCTGGAATTTCCAGTGAATCTTTATCTAAGAATATCAATGGAAAATGGATCGCAGTTGCAGCAACAGTGATCGGAATCATTGGAGCCATTGTTTATCCAATGGATGACATCACAGATTTCTTATATCTGATCGGTTCAGTCTTTGCACCAATGATCGCCGTACAGATCGCAGATTTCTTTATCCTTCATCAGGATTTTTCAAGAAAATCTGTATGCATTCAGAACATGCTTGTATGGGTTGTTGGCTTTATTGCATACCGCTGGCTGATGGGTGTCGATACGATCCTTGGAAACACACTTCCTGATATGGTGATCACGATTGTTTTAAGTGTGATCGTAAGTTTATTGCTTGGGAAGAAGAATGACTAAGCCCTTTATAAATTAACTTATATAATAATAACGAAAAAATGGTTTTATATCATATACAAAATATGATATAAAGCCATTTTTTTTATTTAATGATCGAGGTATTACGTTAAGAAGAGAAGACCTTTCACACAAACAGATTATTAATGATCTTGGATTGGTATCACATAATCCGGAAGAAATCTATCAAAATACGATTTATGTTGTAAAGAAACTGGTTACAGAAGCAGGGATTGATAAAAATAAAGTTGCAGGAATTGGGGCAGCATATTTGGCAGGAATTGCTTTGGGAATTTATGATAAAACGATTTTTGACCAGATTAAGTGTGATAAGTATGAGCCATTAATGGAAGAGGAGCGATGGAAACATAAAAAGTATGGTTGGAAAAAAATAATTCAGAGTGCTTGTGAGAAAAATTAAATTAAAAATAGCACAAATCTATAATGCCTTATAGGATATTTTTATATCTTATAAGGTATTTTTCTGTTCATAACCTATTGACAAGTATAATTTCATTCCTTATAATCATATTATTCCTATTAAAATTGTATGAAATATAACGAAGAAGGTGACAGAGATGAAAGAAATATTATGCTTCGGAGATTCCAATACATACGGACTCATCCCCGGTACAAATAGAAGATATAACAGAGAAACAAGATGGACAGGTATTTTATCAGAGAAGCTTTACGATAAAGGATATAGAATCATTGAAGAAGGATTATGCGGAAGAACCAGTGTGTTTGATGATGCAACAAGAGATGGAAGGAATGGAGCGAAAGTACTTCCGATGCTTTTAGAAACACACACACCGCTTGATCAGGTGGTTTTAATGCTTGGAACCAATGACTGTAAAATATACAATCATGCAAGTGCAGAGCGTATTGGAAAAGGCATCGAAAAATTAATCCAACAGATCAAAAAACATGATCCTACGATCGATATTTTATTAGTATCTCCAATTGAACTTGGAGAAGATGTATGGAAACCAGGGTTTGATCCCGAATTTGATCAGCATTCTGTGAAAGTATCCAAACAATTAAAACAGACATATTTAAAGATTGCATGGAAATACGGATGTGATTTTCTTGCAGCAAGTGATGTAGCCAAACCAAGTAAGGCAGATATGGAACATATGAATGAAGAAGGACATAAAAACCTTGCAGAAGCCATCGAATCATTTCTTGTAGAAAAAGAAAGAAATCATTCAAACGACTATGTAAATGTGGTATGATAAGACAAATGATACAAAACATTCAGAAAGGAATTTTACATATGGAAACGATCAATCCACAGGAATGGAAAAAAGACCTGCCAGCATTTAAAGAAAAGACAGACCGGTTTTATGCAGGAGAATTAAGTAAAGCAGATTATAAAGGATTCTCCGGTGGTTACGGAAGCTATGCACAGAAAGATGGAAAAGCAAGCATGATCCGTCTTCGTATGGCGGGTGGTCATTTAACAAAAGACAAATTAAAATTTATCGCAGACAATATTAAAACATATAACATAGATAAAGTACATTTGACAACATGTCAGGCAATTCAGTTACATAACTTACAGCCAGAAGCAATCTATGGAATCATGGAAGGTGGATTAGATCATGGCATTGTAACAATGGGTGGTGGTGGAGATTTTCCACGAAATGTTACTGTATCTCCATTATCCGGTGTGCAGAAAGGAGAATATTTTAACGTTCTTCCTTATGCAGAAGCAGCTGGAGAGTATTTAATGACATTTATTAAAAAAGAAGTCATGCCAAGAAAGTTAAAAGTTGGATTCTCAAATGGACCAGCGAATGAGACACATGCAACATTCCGTGATCTTGGATTTGTGGCAAGAGAAGATGGAAACTTTGATGTTTACAGTGCCGGTGGACTTGGCAATAATGCAAGATTTGGACTGAAAGTTGCTGAGAATGTAAAACCAGAGAAGATCCTTTATTATATCTGTGCAATGCGAGAGACATTTATCGCACATGGAAATTACAAACAGCGTGGAAGAGCCAGAACTCGCTATATGCAGGAAACTTTAGGAGAAGAAGGATATATCAAAGCATTCCATGAGAAATTAGATGAAGTTTTCGCATCTGGACAGGATTTAGATCTTCATGTAGAGATTCCTGAAGTAACAAAACAAGGAGATGAAAGTAAAGCAGAAGGAAAACGTGTGATCGAGCAGAAACAAGAAGGATTATATGCAGTTGCTTATCATCCATTTGGTGGCTGTCCAAAACCTGAGAAATTAGGTCAGATCTATGATGTGATCAAAGATATGGATGAGGTAGAAGCACGGATCTCTCCAGATGAGACGATGTATATCATTAATCTGACTGGAGATGAAGCAAAGAAAGTTTTAGAAGTCACAAATGACGGTGCAGAAACATTGTTTGAGACATCGGTATCCTGTATCGGGGCAACAATCTGTCAGGTTGGATTAAGAGATTCTCAAGGACTGTTACACAAAGTGATCAAAGCAGAAAGAGAAGCCGGATTAAAAGATGGATCATTACCAAAGATTCATATTTCCGGATGTATGTCTTCTTGTGGAACACACCAGATCGGAGAGATCGGATTCCACGGAAGTATGAAAGTGATTGATAAAGTTGCTCATTCTGCATTTGTTCTTCATATCAATGGATCTGATTATCAGGGCAAAGAGGTTATGGGAGAAGAAGTAGGAACCATCCTTGAAGAAGATATTCCAAAATTCCTTGTAAAATTAGGACATACCGTTGAGAGCGAAGGACTTGATTATGCACAGTGGAATGCAAAACATCCAGAAGGTATCAAGGAAATCGCAAAAGAATATTTACAATAACAGGTAGAAGCAATGGTATATTTTCCAATGTTTGTACAACTAAAGAATAAAAAATGTCTCGTGATCGGTGGTGGCAGGATTGCGCTTCGTAAGATCGAAGTCTTAAAAGATTTTGAAGCGGATGTTACCGTGATCGCACCAGAGATGATACCCCAGATTCGGCAGATCGATAAGATCCGCCGAATCTTTCGAACATTTATGGAGGAAGATTTCAAAGAAGCAGAGCTTGTGGTTGCAGCAACCAATGATCCAAAGGTAAACAGTGAGATCAGCAAGATCTGTATGCAAAGAAAGATTCCGGTCAATGCAGTTGATCAGAAAGAAGATTGCAGCTTTATTTTTCCATCCTATGTAAAAGAAGGAGAAGTAGTTGCGGCGTTTTCAAGTGGTGGTCAAAGCCCTATGATCACGCAATATTTAAAGGAAAAGATTAAACCAAATCTGACGGAAGAATTAGGACAGATCGCACAGATCTTAGGAAGTTTGAGAGCGTTTGCAAAATCATGTATTGCCACAGAACAGCAGCGCAAGGAATTTTATAAAGAATTATTACAAATCGGATTAAAAGATATTGATTCACTAGAAGAACAACGAATCAATGAAATCATTCAAAAATATACAAAAAATCAGAGTGAAATCGAGGAACAGTAAAATGGAACGTACAAGAAGATTAAGAACAAGTAATTATATGAGAGATATGGTGAGAGAAAACCATGTAAGAATTGATGAACTGATCTATCCGATCTTTGTCACAGAAGGAGAAGATATCAAGCATCCAGTAGAATCCATGTCAGGAATTTACCAGTATTCGCTAGACCGCCTGCCAGAAGAAATTAACAGAATTAAAGAAGCAGGGATCAAAGCAATTTTAATCTTTGGAATCCCAGATCACAAAGATGAAGTCGGAAGTGGTGCATACGCTGAAGATGGAATTGTACCAAAAGCAATCCGTCAGATTAAGAAAGAATACGAAGAACTGATCATCATTGCAGATGTATGTCTTTGCGAATATACTTCTCATGGACATTGCGGTCTCGTGAAAGATGGCGTGATCTTAAACGACGAAACACTGCCACTTCTTGCAAAAGCATCTATAA
Organism: Clostridiales bacterium; assembly: GCA_019423795.1. Classification (GTDB taxonomy): domain Bacteria; phylum Bacillota; class Clostridia; order Lachnospirales; family Lachnospiraceae; genus Anaerostipes. Next base: position 92,954 of record JAHZAT010000036.1, on the reverse strand, counting down.
GTTATGCAAAAGCAGGAGCAGATATCATTGCACCAAGTGATATGATGGATCTTCGAGTAAAAGCGATTCGTGAAGCTTTAGATGAAGCAGGTTTTGTATACACACCAATCATGTCTTACAGTGCTAAGTTCGCGTCAGGATATTATGGACCATTTCGTGATGCAGCACACTCCGCACCAGGATTTGGAGACCGAAAGACATACCAGATGGACCCAGCCAATGGACAGGAAGCGATGCGCGAGATCGGGGAAGATATCGAAGAAGGTGCAGACCTTATTATTGCAAAACCAGCACTTGCCTATATGGATATTATGAAAGAAGCATCCATGAAATATAATATTCCAATCGTTGCATATAATGTAAGCGGTGAGTATGCCATGGTAAAAGCAGCTGCAGCCAATGGATGGATCGATGAGAAAAAGATCGTTATGGAAAATATGGTTGGATTAAAACGTGCCGGTGCAAAGATGATCATTACTTATCATGCATTAGATGTTGCAAAATGGCTGAAAGAAGAGGAAAGATAAATGAGTGATACAAGATCAAAAGAGTTATATGAACGAGCAAAAGTACACATTCCAGGTGGGGTTAATAGTCCAGTCCGTGCATTTCGTGCGGTAAACAGAACTCCAAGATTTATGGAATCAGCAAAAGGGGATCGAATCATTGATGCCGATGGAAATGAATACATTGATTATGTATGTTCCTGGGGACCTGGAATCTTAGGACATGCTCATCCACAGGTCATTCAAAAGGTTATGGAATCTTGCAAAAACGGATTAACCTTTGGAGCACCAACAGAGAAGGAAGTAATTTTGGCGGAATTGATCAGTGAACTCATTCCATCCATGGAGGTAAGCCGTTTGGTAAGTTCAGGAACAGAAGCTGTCATGAGTGCGATCCGTGCAGCCAGAGGGTTCACAGGAAGAGATAAGATCATCAAATTCCGCGGATGTTATCATGGACATTCCGACAGTTTGCTAGTAAAAGCAGGTTCTGGGGCATTAACAACATCCGTTCCAGACAGTGCCGGAGTTCCAAAAGACGATACAAAGAATACATTAGTTGCAGAATATAATGATAAAGATTCTGTAGAGAAATTATTTAAAGAAAATAAAAATGAGATTGCAGCAGTCATTGTAGAACCTGTTGCAGCGAACATGGGATTAGTACTTCCAGAAGAAGGATTTCTTGAATTTTTACGAGAGATCACAAAAGATCACGATTCTTTACTGATCTTTGATGAAGTGATCACAGGTTTCCGACTGTCTCTTGGAGGAGCACAGCAGTATTACAATATCAAGCCAGATATCACAACACTTGGGAAGATTGTTGGTGGCGGAATGCCAATCGGTGCTTACGGTGGAAGAAGAGAGATCATGCAGATGATCTCCCCAGATGGACCAGTTTATCAGGCAGGAACTTTATCAGGGAATCCAGTTGCAACAACCGCAGGTATTGAAACATTAAATATCTTAAAAGATGATCCACAGATTTATGAAAGACTGGAAAATAAAACAAAGAAACTTGCAAATGCAGCAAGACAGGCAGGAAATGGACATGTTTGTGTGAATCAGATCGGTTCTTTGATGAGTGTTTTCTTTACAGATCAGAAAGTCAGAGATTTTGAAAGTGCTGTGACATCTAATACGGAACAATATGCAGATTATTTTGGATATTTATTAGATCGTGGAATTTATATTGCACCATCTCAGTTTGAAACAATGTTTATCTCTGATGCACATACCGAAGAAGATATTGAGAAAACGTGTAAACTTGCAGGAGAAGCTTTATGCAATTTGGACTTCTAGGAATCGATTACAAAAATGCAGATCTTGCCGTTCGTGATGAGATTTCATTTACAGATCAGAAAAAGATGGAATTTTTCCGTAAAGCAGAAGAAAATGGAATTGAACAAGTCATGATCTTATCAACTTGTAACCGCAGTGAGATCTACTATTTTTATGAAAAGGAATCACAGGTAAAAGCAATACAAGATATCTATTGCGATATGTTTGAGAAAGTGCAGATTAGGCAATATATTAGACATTGCGAAGAAGACAAAGCTGTTTCTTATCTGTTTCGAGTCACAGCGGGTCTAGAGTCCATGGTACTAGGAGAAGACCAGATTCTTGGACAAGTAAAAGATGCCTTAGATTTTTCGAGAACAATGGGATTTAGCAAAAAAGAATTAAATAAAGTTGTAAGAGATGCAGTAACCTGTGCAAAAAAGGTAAAGACTACGTTTAAAATGAGCGAAAAACCAGTATCTGTTGGTTATATAGGAATCCTTGAAGTTGAAAAAACATGCATGATCAAAGGAAAAACGATTTTGGTGATCGGAAGTGGAGATACCGCAGTTCTTGCTCTTCGTTATCTATATGAATACGAGGCAGGAAAGATTTATTTATGTAGCAGAACACTGGCACATGCAGGAAATGTTCAGAAAGAATTTGAAGAAATTGAGATCATTTCATATGAACAAAGATATGAGGTCATGAAACGATGTGATATCGTAGTTTCTGCAACATCAGCACCACATGTGGTTGTAAAAGAAGAATGTTTTACACCAGAAAAATCTGTTACATTTTTAGACCTTGCAACGCCAAGAGACATCGATCCAAAACTTTCAGATGACCCAAAGGTAAATTTGATCAACTTGGATACGATCAAAGAAATATCTAAAGCTAATCAGTCAGAACGGGAAGAACTTTGTAGAGAAAGTTTTACGATGATCGAGAAGGAAAAAGAAGAAACGATCAAGTGGTTATTTCAAGTTCCAATGGAAGAAACAATCCGTTCCCTTCAGGAAAAATGCACAGAAATCGTGGAAGACAGCTACTCCTATTTATCAAGAAAAATGGATCTTGGGACAAGAGAACAGAAGTTATTGAAGAAAGTATTAAATGCATCTTTGCAGCGAATGATCAAAGAACCGATTCAGGAATTAAAACATTTAGAGACAAGGAAAGAACAGGCAGATTATAAAAAGATGGTAGAACAGCTTTTTGGAATTGACACAAAGAAAGGAACCGATCTATGAAATATATCATTGGCTCAAGAGGATCACGTCTTGCATTAATTCAGACAAAGTATGTACAGGAGAAATTGGCAAAGGCATATCCAGAGCATTCTTTTGAAATTGAAGTGATTAAAACAAAGGGTGATAAAATTCAGAATAAACCATTAGATAAGATTGGTGGAAAAGGACTGTTTGTGAAAGAAATCGAAGAAAAAATCATTTCCGGGGAGATTCATATGGGCGTTCACAGTATGAAAGATATGCCGTCAACTCCAGCGAAAGGGCTTGTTTTCACAAAATCATGGAAAAGGGAAGATCCAAGAGATGTACTAATCCTTCGAACAGCATCCAACCTTTCTGATTTAAGAAAAGGAGCAGTGATCGGAACTGGAAGTAAACGACGTGCGTTTCAGCTGCTAAAACAAAGACCAGATCTTAAGATCGTCAATATCCGTGGAAATGTCGATACAAGACTTCGGAAAATGGAAGAACAAGAATTAGATGGAATCATTCTTGCGGCAGCAGGACTGAAACGACTTGGAATGCAAGATGTGATCACACAATATCTGGAACCAGAAGAAATGATCTCAGCACCTGCACAGGGAGTTCTTGCGTTGGAAGTCAGAGAAGATCAGAAAGAATTACAACAGATGTTAGATGTATTTTCGGACGAAGAAACTATGAACGAGGTATGTGCAGAACGAAATTTCTTAGAACAAATGGGTGGAAGCTGTCATACCCCGGCAGGTGCCAGATGTCAGAAGACAAACGATGGATACCGATTAGATGCGATGTTTGGAAATGAAGATGGAAACAAACAGGCATACACGAAAGTTTATGGGACTGACCCTGAAACTTTAGCAAAAACAGCCGTAAAAAATATAAAAAAACAGTTGGAAGGAATTGTCTATTTGATCGGTGCAGGACCAGGAGATCCGGAACTTATCACAGTCAAAGGAAAAGAGATATTAAAAAAAGCAGACTGCGTGATTTATGACAGGCTTATTCCACAGGAACTATTAGATGAGACAAAAGCTGGCTGTGAGTGTATCTATGTTGGAAAAGAAAATCATCATCATACAATGAAACAAGAACAGATCAATGAATTGTTAGCAGAGAAAGCATTGCAATATGATATTGTAGTTCGTTTAAAAGGTGGCGATCCATTTGTCTTTGGACGAGGTGGGGAAGAAGCTATTTATTTAGCGAATCAGGAAATTCACTGCGAAGTCATTCCTGGAATCAGTTCCTGTATCGCAGCCGCAGAACTTGCTGGAATCCCAGTCACACACAGAGGAATCTCCAAAGGATTTCGCGTTGTGACAGCACATGATTGTAGAAATCAGCTGTCTGATCTTAATTTTGCTTCTATGGCAAAGTCAGAAGAGACATTAGTATTCTTAATGGGACTTACAAAATTAGAAGAGATCACAACCAATTTATTAAAAAAAGGAATGAATGAAAATACACCTGTTGTAGTCATTTCAAATGCGGCATCAGCAAAACAAAAAACATGTACTGCAACATTAAATACGATTCAGGAAAAAGCAGATCAGGAAAAGCTTTCATCACCAGCTGTTATTGTTGTAGGAGATGTTGTGAAACTTCAAAAAGAGATTCAAAAACCAGAAGATACAATTTGGCATTTGGTCACAAAGGTAGGTGATCAGCCATCAAAATTAGCACAGTTATTAAAAGATCATGGATATAAGATCAAAGAATTTCAAACAGGAGAGATCTCTTATAAAAAGAATCTGATTTCTAAGGAAGAATTAGCGAAAGTTACTTATCTTATTTTTACAAGCAGATATGGAGTTCATGGGTTTATGAAACAGATGAAAGCTGCTAATCTGGATCTAAGAAATCTTTATGATAAAAAGATAGTTGTCGTTGGAGAGAAAACGAAAGATGTTTTAATGGAATATGGAATTGTTGCAGATTTTATGCCGAAAGAAGCAGGAGAAGTCTATCTTTGCAAACTTATGAAACAGGAAGTAAATAAAGATGATGTCATTTGGTATTGTAAAGGAATATCTGGTGGAGAAATACTAAAAGAAACACTTGAATCAGTTTGCCAGATAAAAGAAAAGATCATGTATGAAAATAAGAAAGTGATCTTTGATGTCCACCTACAGATCAAAGATATTAAAAGTATTTCATTTACTTGTGCGTCTTCCGTTCGAAGATTTTTTGATCAGATAAAAAAAGAAGAAATAAAGGAATGGATAGAAAACATTCCATGCATCAGTATCGGAGAAAAGACAACAAAACAATTAAAGAAAGTTGGAGTAAAACATATTTTAGAAGCCAAAGATACAACATATTTATCAATGTTTGATAAAATCAAGGAATCTATGTTATAATAGCAAAATGCCAGAGATCAAATGATGGAACGCTGGCATTTTAAATGAAAAAGAAAGGCAGAATTAAATCATTATGGGATTTGAATTTCAGATGTTAGACGGACTTCAGACGATCCATACTTCATTCCTAGATACATTTATGATATCAATCACCAAACTTGGAGATGCAGGAATCGTGTGGATCATTTTGACAGTTATTTTATTACTGATACCAAAAACAAGAAAAGCAGGAGGATACATGGCAGTGGCATTGATCGCTGATCTGATCATTTGCAATGTGATCATAAAACCGATCGTTGCAAGACCAAGGCCTTATAGTATCAATAAAACGGTACAGTTACTGGTTACACCATTGAAGGATTATTCTTTTCCATCCGGTCATACCGCAGCATCGTTTGCATCAGTCAGTGCACTTTATTTTGCAGGAAAAAAGAAAGTGGCAGCAGGGGCTTTGATATTATCTATTTTCATCGCTTTTTCAAGATTGTATTTATATGTTCATTACCCAACGGATGTTTTAGGTGGATTGATCATTGGATTATTATGTGGATGGATCGCAGATGTGATCATTAAAAAGATTGCAGAAAGAAAAGCAAAAGTAAAGGCGTAGATTTTGTACTAAATCAGATTCAAGTTGAATAAATTGGAATTAAAGTATATAATAGCTTTATAAACGGCATGGAAAATACAATATACATATTGTTTATACAATCTGATAATAATCACATCAAGAGTTAACATAAAGATCAGACAATTAAAAAGAAGGAGAGCATTATGAAAACAAAAATCGAAGTGCAGTTTCAGGAACGTAATGTGGATGTAAAAGACACAGAGAAACTTGTTAAAGAAGATTTAAAAGCAAGTGGTGTTAAAATGAACACAATTGCAAACTTAGATATTTACTATCAACCTGCGCAAGGTGATATCTATTACGTTGCAACAACAAAAGACGGCAAAGAGATCAGTAACGAAGAAGCATTAAAGATCGAAGAATAAACTACATATTCATAATACATGCCAAAAAATTAAATTCTAATTATAAAAGTAAAAACCATTTAATAAATCTTGCAAAGACGAATTTGCGGATGATTCTATTAAGTGGTTTTTATTTTTTAATTTTTGGAGATACTAAATGAAATACAGACATTTAACACGTGCTTGACAAGCAGACAAAGCTTCTATATTCTATTATGAGGAAATGAAAAGAACAGGAGAAAAAGATTGAATGATTTAAATATTAACTGGAAAGATTTTTATAAAAATGTATTTTCACTGGTTGTTCCGATGGCATTACAAAATCTGATCAATGTCGGTGTTACTGCAGCCGATGTTGTAATGCTTGGAAAAGTCAGTGAAAAAGTATTATCAGGAGCTTCCCTTGCAGGTCAGATTCAGTATATCATGGTATTGTTCTTATTTGGATTGACGTCAGGTGCAACTGTTCTTACCGCGCAATACTGGGGAAAAGGTGATAAAACAACGATTGAAAAGATTCTTGCCTTAGGGATCAGATCCGCAGTGATCGTAACGGCAATTTTTACAGTGGCAGCCTTTGCAATTCCAGCATCCCTAATGAGAATCTTTACAAATGATCCACAGGTGATCGCAGAAGGAGTCAAATATTTAAGAATTGTAGCATGCTCTTATATTATCATGGGAATTACCAATGTATACTTATATGTTATGAGAAGCATTGAACGAGTGATCGTAGCGACAGTCGTCTATCTTGTATCATTTTTATGTAATGTGATCTTTAATGCAATTTTTATTTTTGGATTATTCGGATTTCCAGCATTAGGAATCCGAGGAGCAGCCATTGCAACATTGATCGCAAGGATCGTAGAATTGATTTTGGTCTGTGGTTATGCAAAGATTTATAATAAAGATGTAAAATTCAGAGTTCATTATTTTCTACATCAGGACAAATTGTTAGTGAAAGACTTTTTAGTCTATTCCCTGCCAGTTGTTTTAAATGAAGTGATGTGGGGACTTGGAACATCAGCAAATACAGCTGTTCTTGGACATATGGGTAGTTCTGCAGTTGCAGCCAATTCTGTGGCACAGGTGGCAAGACAGTTAGCAACCGTCGTATCCTTTGGATTATCCAGTGCAACAGCAATCTATCTTGGTAAGACGATCGGAGAGAAGAAATTTGATCATGCCAGAGCTTATGCGAAACGATTTATTATTTTAAGTGTGGTTATGGGAGTAATTGGCGGGGCATTGATCTTAATTGCTTCCCCAGTTGTGATTTCTTTCTTATCACTAAGTGCAGCTGCAAGATATTATCTGAAGATGATGTTTTATGTGATGTCTTATTTTGTGATCGCACAGGCATTTAATACAACAATGGTTGTTGGAATCTTCCGCTCTGGAGGCGATACAAAGTTTGGCCTGATCATGGATGTATCAACGATGTGGGGATGCTCCATTTTGTTAGGTGCATTGGCAGCATTTGTATTTCATTGGAGTGTACCGGCAGTTTATGTCTTATTGATGAGTGATGAATTGATCAAAGTGCCGATCACATCGATCAGGTATCGTAGTTTTAAATGGTTAAAAGATGTGACAAGAGATAACGTTTAAGAGGTATTGAAAGAGATATTTAAGGGAGGAAAATTTCTATGGAAACAGAAGTAAAATTAACGAAACTTGCCCAGTGTGCAGGATGTGGGGCAAAGGTCGGAGCTGGAACTCTGGCAAAGTTATTAGATGGAATTCCAACAAGATCGGATGAACGATTACTGGTTGGATTCGACAAAAGTGATGATGCTTCTGTCTATAAAATTGATGATAATACAGCACTTGTTCAGACTCTGGATTTCTTTCCACCGATCGTTGATGATCCGGAAATGTTTGGGGAAATCGCAGCGGTCAATGCAATCAGTGATATCTATGCGATGGGAGCTGATCCCAAATTGGCTTTAAATATCATGTGTGTCACAAAAGATATGCCAAAGGACAGTATACAGGCAATTTTACGCGGGGGTTATAAGAAAGCATATGAAGCAGGAGTGATCATCACAGGTGGTCATACAATTCATGATCAGGAACCAAAGTATGGTTTATCCGTTTCAGGATTTGTGCATCCAAAGAAATTTCTGACAAACAGTGGTGCAAAACCTGGAGATGTCTTGATTCTTACGAAACCATTAGGAGTCGGGATTCTAACAACATCCGCCAAAGCAGAATTTATCGATCAGAAAGTGATGGATAAGATTTATGATCAGATGAGACAATTAAATAAATATGCCAGAGATATCATGGTAAAATACGCTGTTCACAGTTGTACGGATGTGACTGGATTTGGTTTGCTCGGACATGGGTATGAGATGGCACAGGGAAGTAATGTGACGATCCATTTTATGACAAAAGAGATTCCATATCACAAAGAAGCATTAGAGATGGCAGATCTTGGAATGATCCCGGAAGGAGCCTATCGAAACCGCAAATATGCAAGTGCAGGAGTCTCAAAAGCAAAAGAAATCAAGAGGGCCATGGAAGATATTTTATACGATCCACAGACATCCGGAGGACTGATGATCGCAGTCGATGAAAAAGATGCAAAAAATTTATTAAAAGATTTACAGAATACGATCCCATGTGCTAAAATAATTGGGTATGTAGAAGATAAAGAAGAGAAATCAATTATATTAGAATAGAACATAAAACAGACAGGAAGGATCTTAAGATGAAGAAAGATTGTCCTGTCTGATTTTGAGCAATCGTTATTCTCATTTGAGAATAACGACAGGAGAGAAGAATGAAAGATCAATTTCAAAGAACGATTGATTATGCCAGAATATCGATCACGGACCGCTGCAATCTATATTGTACCTACTGCCGCCCAGATCATGAGGAAAAGTTATCTCATAAGGATATTTTAAGATATGAAGAAATCCTAAGATTATGTAAGATTCTTACTAAGCTTGGAATTGACAAATTTAAGATCACAGGTGGAGAACCATTGGTACGAAAAGGCTGCGCAGATTTTATTTATGAATTAAAAAAGATGAATAAGGTAAGTAAAGTTACATTAACAACAAATGCAATTTTTTTATCAAGAGATTTGGATAAATTAACAGAAGCAGGAATTGACGGGATCAACGTAAGTCTTGATTTTATGGATTGTGAAAAATATAAAAATATCACAGGATATGATGGCTATGAAAAGGTTATGAAAGCTATCAAAGAAGCAGCTTATATGGGATTGAACGTAAAGATCAATACCGTACTGACAGAACAGACAACGATGGAGGATATCCAGAAATTTATAGACTATATAAAATATCATAAAATTTGTATCCGATTCATCGAACAAATGCCACTTGGAAACAAACAGATCACATCATCTTTGTCACGAGATGAGATCAGAAAGAATCTAAAAGATCAAGGAATTAGATTTCATAAAGTAGAACAAAAAATCGGAAATGGTCCGGCAGTTTATGAAACAATGGAAGGTTATAAAGGAATGATCGGATGGATCGAAGCATTGCATGGAAAGTTTTGTGACAGATGCAATCGTATTCGCCTGACATCGACTGGAGGAGTTAAACCATGTCTTTATTACCAAGAAGCAGGGAATATCAGAAAACTATTAAGAAATGGAAGTTCTGACGAAGAAATCAAAAAGGTGTTAGAAGAGATCATTTACAAAAAACCACAGGCACATCATTTTGAAGACAAGCCGTCAGACAGTAAGATGTATACAATTGGAGGATAATATCAATGGGAGAATTTTCACATTTTGACCAGCATGGAAATGCAGTCATGGTCGATGTAACAGAAAAAAAAGAAACAACAAGAACTGCGATCGCACAGGGAAAGATCAAAGTCAATGATGAAATCTTTGCGAAAGTCAAAGAAGGAAGTATGGCAAAAGGAGATGTCTTAGGAACTGCAAGGATCGCAGGGATCATGGCAGCAAAGAAGACATTTGAACTGATCCCGATGTGCCATCTTCTGATGCTTACAAAGTGTAAAGTTGACTTTGAAATGTTAGAAGAGACCAAAGAGATCAAAGCGGTCTGCCTTGTTAAAACAACAGGAAAAACAGGGGTTGAGATGGAAGCTTTGACAGGAGTCCAGGTTGCCTTATTAACGATTTATGATATGTGTAAGGCAATCGATAAACATATGGTCATGTCAGATATTCATTTAGTGGAAAAAACAGGTGGAAAGAGTGGTGATTTTACATGGAAGGAATCATAAAAGCGGTTTGTATCAGTGAAAAACGTGGAACGGTAAAGAAAAATATCAATGAAGTGAAAGTGATCAAAGACTTTGGATTAGAAGGAGATGCACATGCAGGGAAATGGCACCGACAGGTCAGTTTTTTAAGTGCGGATATCGTAGATGAATTCAATGAAAAAGGAGCATCTGTGATCGAAGGTGATTTTGGAGAAAATGTGCTTGTTTATGGGATTGATTTTAAGAAATTACCAGTTGGAACAAAATTGATCTGTAATGATGTAAAGTTTGAAGTTACTCAGATTGGAAAAGAGTGCCACAGTCACTGTGAGATTTACAAACGTGTGGGAGACTGCATTATGCCAAGAGAAGGAATTTTTGCAAAAGTGTTAGAAGGTGGAATGATCAAAGTTGGAGATAAGATTAAAGTTATTTATCCAGACAAAGATATGCCATATCAGGCTGCAGTCATCACATTAAGTGATAAAGGATCCAGAGGAGAACGAGTAGACACAAGTGGTCCAAAAGCAAGTGAGATTTTAAGAGAACATGGATTTGAGATCATAGAAGAAATCCTTCTTCCAGATGAGATGGCACAGATCAAAAAAGAATTGATCCGTTTAAGTGACAGTCGTCAGGTTGATCTGATCATTACAACTGGAGGAACAGGACTTTCCCCAAGAGATTGTACACCAGAAGCAACTTTAGCCGTGGCTGACAGAAATGTACCTGGAATCGCAGAGGCAATCCGTGCAGGGTCTATGACGATCACAAAACGAGCCATGTTATCAAGAGGGGTCAGTGTCATAAGAAAGAAAACACTGATCATCAATCTTCCGGGTAGCAAAAAGGCAGTCGAAGAGGGTCTTTCCTTTATTATTGACCAGCTGCCACACGGATTAGATACATTAAGAGGAAATACACAGGATTGTGGAAGAAACTAAGAGAGGAGATAATCTATGGATACATCACCGATCATTATATCGATGAAAACAGCAATCGTTGCCATTGTATTTACATTTATTCTAGGATTGTTTGCTGCTCGATGGATCTTATATCGTAAATCTGAAGCGGCAAAGATCTTCTGGGATGGAATTTTTACGATGCCGTTAGTATTACCGCCAACGGTTGCAGGATTTTTCCTGCTTGTATTTTTTGGCTCTTACGGTCCAGTCGGAAAGCTGTTTGAAGATTATCTAGGGATCAGGATCGCATTTTCATGGGGAGCGACGATCCTTGCGGCAGTTGTGATGTCATTTCCGCTAATGTATCGTTCGGCAAGAGGTGCCTTAGAACAGATTGACGATGATCTGATCTTTGCGGCAAGAACACTTGGAATGAGTGAGTGGTGCATTTTTTTTAAGGTTATGATCCCAAATGCATTACCAGGGATCATTTCCGGTGGAGTACTTGCATTTGCCAGAGGACTCGGAGAATTTGGAGCGACAGCAATGATCGCTGGAAATATTCCGGGAAGAACAAGAACACTGCCACTTGCGGTATATTCTGAAGTCGCAGCAGGAAATATGGACGCAGCATATCAGTATGTTTTAGTGATCGTAGTCATTTGTTTTGCAATTGTAGCAGCTATGAATATTTATCTGATCATGGAAAAGAAAAAGCAGGAAGCCTAAGGAGAGATTTATGAGTCTTGAAGTAAAGATCAAAAAGAAATTAAAAGAGTTTACGTTAGAGTCAGAACTTCATGTAGAAACAGGATGTACAGGACTTATGGGGCCTTCTGGAAGTGGAAAAAGCATTACATTGAAATGCATTGCAGGAGTGCAGACAGCCGATAGTGGAAGGATTATACTAGATGGAAGAGTTCTTTATGATTCTGAAAAGAAAATCAATCTTTCACCACAAAAGAGAAAGATTGGATATTTATTTCAGGGATATGCATTGTTTCCCAATATGACAATTGAAGAAAACATCAAAACAGGATTAAAAGCCAAAAAGCTTCCGAAAGATGAAATCAAACAAAAGGCAAATGATATGATGAAACGATTTCATATTGAAGAATTAGCAAAAAGATATCCAAGACAAATTTCAGGTGGACAAAAACAGAGAACAGCATTAGCCAGAATGCTTGCCTGTGAACCAGAAGTCATTTTGATGGATGAGCCATTTTCAGCGTTGGACGAATACTTAAGAGAACAGATGCAAGATGAACTTTCTAATATGCTTACAATGTTAAACAAACCAGCGATCTTAGTGAGTCACAGCAGTAAGGAAGTAGAAAATCTATGTGACAAAAAATATCATATTCAAAGAGGGCATCTGAAAGAAGTCGCATTATAAAATAGGGTAACGATAAAATTTTACACAATATTATTAAGAAAGTGAGGAAGTTACAAATGAAAAAGAGACTTTTAGCTGTGCTATTAGCAGGAGCTATGGTTCTTTCCATAACAGCGTGTGGAAGCAGCAAAGACAGCTCTAAATCCACAACAGAGGCAGCAAAGAAAGAAGAGACAACAACGATTACACTTGCAGCTGCAGCCAGCCTTGAAAAATGTTATACAGAAAAATTAATTCCAATGTTTGAAAAAGAAAACAAAGGAATTAAAGTAGAAGGAAGCTATGATAGTTCAGGAAAATTACAGAGCCAGATCGAAAACGGAATGGCAGCCGATGTATTTATGTCAGCAGCAACGCAGCAAATGAATAACCTTGTCAAAGAAAAATATATCAGCAAAGGTGATGTTGTAGAATTATTAGAAAACAAAGTTGTGCTGATCGTACCTAAAAAAGGGAATGCAAAAGTTTCGTCCTTTCAAGATATCACAAAAGCTGATACAATTGCATTAGGAGATCCTAAGAGTGTTCCAGCGGGAGCTTATGCACAGGAAATCTTTACGAACTTAAAGAATTGGAATGATGTGAAGAAAAAAGCAAGCTTTGGAACAAACGTAACAGAAGTATTAAACTGGGTAGCAAAAGGAAGTGCCGAGTGTGGTATTGTATATGCAACAGATGCAGCAAGCAGCAAAGATGTAAAAGTTTTAACAGAAGCACCAGCAGATTCATTAAAAACACCAGTGATTTATCCAGTTGCAGCATTAAAGAAAAGCAAAAATAAAGATGCAGCAGATAAATTCGTAAAATTCTTACAGAGTGAAAAAGCATTAAAGGTTTTCAAATCTTATGGATTTACAATCAATAAATAAGAAGTAGAAGGTGAAAAACAATGAAATTAGTGGATACAAAAGATGCTGTGGGAACTGTGTTATGCCACGATATCACACAGATCATCAAAGGCGTTACTAAAGACGCAAGATTCAGGAAAGGTCATGTCGTCAAAGAAGAAGACATTCCAGTGTTGTTATCCCTTGGAAAAGATCATTTATATGTCTGGGAAGCTGGAGACGATATGCTTCATGAAAATGATGCAGCCAGGATTCTTTGCGATCTGTGCAAGAATGAAGGTATGAAAGAGTCTGAAGTCAAGGAGGGTAAGATTGAACTATCTGCCGAATACGATGGGCTCTTAAAAATAGACAAAGAAAAATTATTTACGGTAAACTCCTTTGGACAGATGATGATCGCAACAAGATCTGGGAATACTCCAGTTAAAGCGGGCGATAAACTGGCAGGTACAAGAATCATTCCACTGGTCATTGAAAAAGATAAGATGCAGGAAGTCAAAGACAGGGTTGGAGATACGCCAATTCTGTCTCTTCTACCTTATAAAAAGAAAAAAGCCGTGATCTTAGCCACAGGAAATGAAGTATATTATCATAGAATCGAAGATACATTTACCCCGGTTGTAGTAGAAAAGATCAAAGAATACGGCGCTGAAGTGACCAGTACAAAACAATTACCAGATGACAATGAACTTTTAACAAAAACAATTTTAGAAGCAATCGAAAATGGAGCAGAAATGGTATTATGCACGGGAGGAATGAGTGTCGATCCAGACGACAAAACACCACTCGCGATCAAAAATACAGGAGCAGATATCATATCTTACGGAGCACCAGTTTTGCCAGGAGCAATGTTTTTACTTGCTTATTACAAGAAAGGTGATAAAATGATTCCGATCATGGGACTTCCTGGATGTGTGATGTATTCAAAAAGAACCATATTTGATATTGTTCTGCCAAGAATCATGGCAGATGACAAAGTAAGCGCAGAAGAACTTGCACATCTTGGAGAAGGCGGATTATGTCTTAACTGTAAAGTCTGTACTTATCCAAACTGTGGATTTGGAAAAGGATGGTAGAGATGGAATCGTATATACCAAAACATTTTGACTTCAGAGTCAGAGTTTTTATGGAGGAACCTGACTTTGGAAAAGGAGTTGCACAGTTATTATCATTAACAAGAGAGAAAGGTTCTTTATCTGCAGCATATAAATCTATGGGAATGGCAGCAAGCAAAGCATGGAAGATCTTAAAGCGTGCAGAGGCAGATCTTGGAGTGAAATTGGTTGAGAGAAGATCCGGTGGAAAACAAGGTGGCGGTTCTAATTTGACTCCTGAGGGGGAAGATATTTTAAAACGTTATGAGAAATTTCACAAAGAAGTAGCCGAAGCTGCAAAAGAATCTTTTTTAAAAAATTTTGGTGATCTAGGAGAGTAGAAGTAAACGATGAGAAAAAAAGAATTAAAAACAGTCATCACATTTGAGACAACCACACAGGCCATCGGTATGGAAAGTGCCTGCAAAGAATATCAGATTGAGGGACGATTGATCCCCGTACCAAAAGAGATCACAGCAGGATGCGGAATGGCATGGATGACCCCTTTAGAAAATGAAGAATCTGTGGTACAATTTATGTCAGAACATGAAATCATTCCACAAGGGGTATTTCAAGTAGAAATTTAAATTGGAGGATAATTAGATATGAAACAGATTGACGAAAGAGGAAACGCTTGTCCAATTCCTGTCGTACACACAAAGAAAGCATTAGAATCCATGAATGGAGAGACAAAGTTAGTTGTCCTGGTAGACAATGAGCCAGCCGTTCAGAACGTCACAAGATTTGCAGAAGGTAAAAACTGTGAAGTCAAAAGTGAGAAGATTTCAGACAATGAATTTAAGATTGAGATCATGGTAGAAAATTATACACCAGCAGATGAGGAAGAAGAGATTGTTTGCGCACCATCTGCAAAAGATGATTTTATCATTGTTGTATCATCGAACGAGATGGGACAGGGAGAAAAAGCCCTTGGACAGACATTGATCAAAGCATTCTTATTTGCGGTAACAAAACAGGACAAACTTCCATCTAAGATGCTGTTTTATAATTCAGGGGCATACCTTACATGCGAAGGTTCTGATTCTTTAGAAGACTTAAAAACATTAGAAGCAGAGGGTGTAGAAATCTATACTTGTGGAACATGCTTAAACTTTTATGAAGTTACAGAGAAATTAGCTGTTGGTTCCATCACAAATATGTATGATATCGTAGAAATGATGGAAAAAGCAGGAAAAGTGATCAAACCTTAAGGAATATCTATGGAAGATTTAGTTATTGTAAGAGGCGGTGGAGATATCGCCACGGGGACAATTTATAAATTAGTAAAAAGTGGATTCCATGTATTGATCCTTGAGATCACACATCCATCTGCAATCCGCAGAAATGTTGCATTTTCAGAAGCAGTATACGAAGGAAAATGGCAGGTCGAAGATATGACCTGCTATCTTGCAAATGATATGAAAGAAGCAAAACAGATCATGCAAACAGGCAGTCCAGCAGTAATGATTGATCCAAAAGGAGAGATGATCGAGAAACTAAAACCAATTGCCGTTGTTGACGCAATTCTTGCGAAGAAAAATCTTGGAACAACAAGAGATATGGCACCGATCACGATCGCGCTTGGACCTGGATTTACAGCAGGAAAAGATGTTGACGTTGTCGTTGAGACAATGCGTGGGCATAGACTTGGAAGGATCATGAAAGAAGGCAATGCAATTCCGAATACGGGAATTCCAGGAGTGATCAAAGGGTTTGGAAAAGAACGGGTGATCCATTCTCCAGCCGAAGGAATTTTAAGAAATATCTGTCATATCACAGATATGGTAACCAAAGGTCAGATACTAGCAAAGATTGAGACACCAGACGGTGAGATCATTGATGTACCTGCAAGTATGGATGGATTATTGCGAGGTTTAATTCGTGATGGTTATCCAGTGACAAAGGGATTTAAGATTGCAGATATCGATCCAAGAGCAGAAGAATATGATAACTGTTTTACGATTTCAGATAAAGCCAGATGCATTGCAGGTGGTGTATTAGAAGCATTATTATATTTGAAAAATAATCTTACTGCAGATCAGAAAATAGAAGATTCAAAATCAATCTATGCGGACTATGCAGCAACACATATCACAAAACCAGATTGTGTTAAAGATGCAATGATTCATGCATTGTCACTTGGAAATAGTGGAAGAGGTGTTAACGAAAGTTCGTTAGATGCTGCAAGAAAGATTTATGAAGTCCGTACAAAAGTTGATCAGTTTTTTGATGGCTATGGTCCAGAACAAGTTGTATTTACCAGTGGAATTACAGAAAGTTTAAACACGGTGATCAAAGGTTACTTAAACAAAGGAGATCATGTGATCACAACTTTCATGGAACATAACAGTGTTCTCCGCCCATTATATGAGATGGAGCAGCAAGGAGTTCGTTTAACGATCACTTCACCAGATGTTGATCATATCGAACAGGCAATTTATGAAGATACGAAAATGGTTGTGATGATACAAGCATCTAATGTAACAGGTGAAGTATTTGATATCAGAAGCGTTGGGAAACTATGTAAAGAAAAAGGAATCCTATTTGTTGTAGATACAGCGCAAAGTGCAGGAGTTATTCCGATTTCTATGAAAGAAGATTATATCGATGTTCTATGTTTTACTGG
Source organism: Clostridiales bacterium (assembly GCA_019423795.1). Lineage (GTDB taxonomy): Bacteria > Bacillota > Clostridia > Lachnospirales > Lachnospiraceae > Anaerostipes. Next base: position 75,510 of record JAHZAT010000036.1, on the reverse strand, counting down.
ACATAAAGGACTGATGGGACCGCAGGGAATTGGTGGAATCTGCATTAGAAAAGGTGTAAAGATCCATCCATTAAAAACAGGTGGAACAGGAATCTTATCATTTTCAAAAACACAGCCAGAAGCATTGCCACAGGCATTGGAAGCTGGAACATTAAATGGCATTGGAATCGCAGGGCTTGGAGCAGCGATCGATCATATCAATACTTATGGAATCAATAAGATACGAAAACAGGAAAAAAATCTGATTGAAACATTTTATAAGAAAATGAAGGAAATTAAAGGAATTAAGACATATCATGAGAATCCTTTGGATTTCACAAAACAGACAGCTATTTGTTCGATCAATCTGGAAGAATATGATTCTGGAAGTGTCAGTGATGAACTAATGGAACGTTTTCATATTCAGACGAGATCAGGAGCTCACTGTGCACCATTAGTACATGAACATTTTGGTACGGTAGAACAGGGAATGGTAAGATTCAGCTTTGGACATGAGACAACTATCGAAGAAATTAACCAGATTATTCATGCAGTCAAGATTCTGGCAGAAGAATAAGAGGAAAAAATGATGATCATTGCAGTTGTAGGTTCCGGTGGAAAAACAACGAGAATTCATAAATTAGCAAAATATTATAGAAGCCTTGGAAAGAAAGTCTTTGTCACTACAACAACACATATGAAAAAAGAACCAGAAACAGTTATTCCAACATATGCGAAGGATCTTTTGAATCCCTTAAATGAGAGTGGCTATTGTATGGCAGGAACACTGACAACAACCAAAGGCGCACCAATACAAAAGATTGGAACATTACCAAAAGATCTTTATGATCAGGTGGTCAAAGAAGCAGATATCACATTGATAGAAGCAGATGGTTCCAGAGGGATGCCTGCAAAGATTCCCGCAGATTATGAACCAGTGATTCCTGAAAATGTCGATGAGATTCATATTGTGATCGGAATGTCAGCATTGGGGAAAACAGCCAAAGAAGTAGTCCATCGCCTTTGCCTGGCTGACGACGATTTAGAAATTAAAGAAGATACGACCATTACACCATTGCATTTACAAAAATTACTGAAGAAAGGATATCTAGAACCATTGAGAGAACAACATAACGATACAAAAATCAAAGTATATCCAGGACAGGCAGATACCTTATATCAAAGAGTGATCGCCCGATTCTTACAGGAAGAAAAAGATGTTACACAGATCAAAGAAGACTGGTTTAAGATTCAACCGAAACTGGTCATTTTCGGGGCAGGACATGTAGCAATCCAGTTGCTCCAGATTGCAAAATTTTTAGATTTCTATACGATTATGATTGATGATAGAGAGGAATTTGCAGATCCGGAGAAGCTTCCACAAGCAGATGAGGTTTATTGCAGGGATTTTCATAATATAGAAGATATTTTGCCAGAACAGGATAACGTATTTTATGTCGTTGTCACACGAGGACACGCAAATGACAGATTATGTGCAGAAACTGTTTTAAGAAGATCATATCTTTATCTTGGAATGATCGGAAGCAAGGGAAAAGTAGCAAAAACTTTTGAGACGATGAAAGAAGAAGGATACAGCAAAGAACAGATCAGCACGATCCATGCACCAATCGGATTAAAAATCGGAGCAAGAACCCCAGAAGAGATCGCGATCAGTATCGCAGCAGAGATGGTTGAGATCAAGAATCAAGAAACAGAAAGTACGATGAGCAAAGAACTTTTTGAAACAAAAGAATCTGGAGTCTTATGTATTATCACAAAGAAATCCGGTTCATCTCCACGAGGTGTTGGAAGTATGATGCTTGTTACAAAAGATGGAATTATTGGAAGTATCGGTGGTGGGAACTTGGAAAAGACAGTTATGGAAGAAGCTATGTCAATCAAAGAAATCATAAAGAAAGAATATGATCTTTCCAATGCCAAGAGTGCAACGCTTGGTATGATCTGTGGTGGTAAAAATGAAATACTATATGTTCCTGTGGAATAGTAAGATATATTACTAGTAAAATTAGCAATAACTGTAGAGTGGTATTTTGTACTTTGTCTACAGTTATTTTTGCTATATAATAGTATAGCAAAACTTAAAAAGGAGTACATAAATGGGAAAATACAACTTTGATGAAGTGATTGACAGACATGGAACAGACTGTCTAAAATATGATTTTGGAATGAAGAGAAAAGGAAGAAATGATTTACTTCCATTATGGGTAGCAGATATGGATTTTCGTCTGCCAGATGAGATTCTTGATGAATTCCACAAAAGAATCGATCATGGAATTTTTGGATATACAGATCCGTTGGATGACTATTTTGATGCGATGAATCACTGGTTTTCCACACGATATGGATATACGATCGATTCAGAATGGGTAACACTTGGTGCAGGAATCGTTTACGCACTAGGAACAAGTGTCAGAGCATTTACCGAAGAAGGCGATACAATGATGGTAATGCAGCCAGTTTATTATCCATTCAGTGAAGTTATCAAAAATGATGGAAGAAAACTGGTAAACTGCCAGCTTCGTTATGAAAACAATCATTATTCCATCGATTTTGAAAAAATGGAACAGATGATCAAAGAAGAAAATGTAAAAGCACTGATCTTCTGTAATCCGCACAACCCAGTCGGAAGAGTCTGGACAAGAGAAGAGATGGAACAAGTGGCAGAAATCTGTCTTAAATACAATGTAGTCTGGATGGTTGATGAGATGCACTGTGATTTCATTTTCCCTGGACATGAGTTTACAAGCTGTATGAATCTGGATGAAAAATATCGCGAGATCATTGCACTTTACAGTTCTCCAGGAAAGACATTTAATGTTGCAGGATTACAGCCAGCCAATATCATTATTCCAAATGAAGAATTAAGAAAGAAATATCAGTGGGCCAATACACAGGCAGCTTACAGTCAGGGAAGCTTAATGGGACAGTTAGCTGTAAAAGTATGCTATACAAAAGGTGCAGAATGGGTTGATGAGCTGGTAGAATATATCTATGAAAATGTGCAATATATGAGTAAGTTTGTAAAAGAAAACTTCCCAAAGGCTACAATGGTACAACCAGAAGGAACTTATCTTGTATGGGTTGATTTTTCTGGATATGGATTTAGTAATGAAGAATTAGAACACTTGATGTTAGAAGAAGCAAAATTATGGCTGGATTCAGGAATTATCTTTGGACCAGAGACAGCACAGTTTGAGCGTTTCAATGTTGCGTGTCCACGAGTGACAGTAAAGCAGGCGTTGACACAATTAAAAGATGCTTTGGATAAACATTTGGCAAAGAAATAAAATGGATATGTGATAGAAAAAAGAATGTGAGGAAAAAATAAGAGATGGATAAACAAAAGAAAAATCTAGGAGCAGTGGCTTTTCTTCCACTGATCGTATTTTTGGTATGTTATGTGGGATGCGGGATTACATTTACTTTGATGGGAGTCGATGATCCATTTGGAAAATTTCCACGTCATGTTGCACTTTTAGCAGGTTGTGCAGTGGCATTGCTTTTAAATCGTGGAATGAATGTACCAGATAAATTAAATATTATGACAACGAACATGGGAAATTCAGGGGTTATGATGATCGTTTTAATTTATCTGATGGCAGGTGGATTTCAAGGAGCAGCAGCGGCAATGGGAGGAAAAGATTCTGTTGTCAATTTATGCCTTCATGTGATTCCAGTAACATTTCTGATTCCAGGAGTGTTTTTAATGTGCTGTTTTATCTCTACATCGATAGGAACATCCATGGGAACCATTGCAGCAATGGCACCAATCGCGATCAATGTGGCACAGGGAGCACACTTAAATGTTGCGATCGTTGGAGCAGCAGTGATCGGAGGTTCTTATTTTGGAGATAACCTTTCCATGATCTCTGATACAACGATCTCAGCAGCAGAAGGATGCGGTTCTGAGATGAAAGATAAGTTTAAGATGAACTTCTTTATCGCATTACCGGCTGCGATCGTGGCAATGATCCTTTATTCAGTGGTCGGAGGTACTGGAAGTGGAGCAATCAAGGCAGGAAGTTACAATATCATTGAAGTCCTTCCATATCTTATCGTTCTTGGAGCAGCATTGATGGGGATTAACGTTGCAGTTGTACTTTTTGTAGGAATCCTCTCTGCAGGTATTATCGGACTTTGTGTGGGAAGCTGCGGATTCTTTGACTGGATTCAGGCAATTGGAAATGGTATGAGTGATATGTTTAGTATCAGTATGGTTGCGATTTTGGTATCTGGAATCATTGGTATTGTTCGCGAATATGGCGGAGTTGAGTGGCTGGTAGGAGCGATCAGTGGCAAGATCAAGAACAGACGCGGTGCAGAATATGGAATCGGGCTGATGTCAGGAATTCTTTCCGCGGCAATGGTAAATAACACGATCGCTATTATTGTTACTTGTCCGATCGCAAAAGAAATCGGTGAAAAATACAAGATTGCACCAAAGAGACTTGCCAGTCTGGTAGATATCTTTGCCTGTGCATTTATCTCATTGATGCCACATGATGGAGGTATGTTAATGATCACGGCACTCGCAGATGTGTCACCACTTAATGTGTTAAAATATTCATTTTATATGTTTGGATTGATCATTGCTACTTGTGTGACGATACAGTTTGGATTGATGGATGAGAAGAATTAAGTTGAAAATACGGTAATTCATCAAGTATAAATAGAGATGGGAGTACGAAAAATGAATTTCCATCTCTATTTTTGTGTTTATTTATACCCGAAGGAACGTTGGTTAAAATTAGATTGTTTTAAACGGAAATGGTATTGACATTAACTTTAAAATGGGATAATATGTAAATACAAATTTTTACAGGAAAGTCTTTTCTAATTAACATTTCATTTCATACTAATAAGCAATTATCAGTGCACATCGTAAAAAGGAGGGGGCGTATTATATGACCAATCAGAATAAGGTGAAACCAGATATAATCTTAAAAATTTCTGGAAGAATAATGAACGTTTTGCAGATATATTTAATGCATATTTATTTCGGGGAGAGCAGATAATTAAGGCAGAAGATTTGACAGAAGCGGATGCCGATATTTCATCATTAGTTAAATTTAATGGATATGCAGAAACACTAGGTAAGGTTTTTGATGTTGTAAAAAAGTCTGCAAATGGTGTTGATTATGTGATTTTGGGACTTGAAAATCAATCTAAGATACATTATGCGATGCCATTAAGGCATATGATAGGAGATGCTTTCAGTTATTTGAAGGAATATAAGGAACTGGAAGCCAAGAATAAAAAATATAAGAATTATAAGACAAAACATGAATTCTTATCAAAATTTCAAAAGACAGATCGGTTGCATCCGATTGTTACGATTTGTATATATTATGGGGAGGATTCATTGAAATTAGAACAGGAAGGAGTTGAGTTGAATATGTGCAAGGCCTTAGAAGAATTAGAAGAAAGAGGAAGAGAGAAAGGAAGGATAGAAGGAAGAGTAGAGGGTGCAATTAAAATTTATAAGAAGATGGAAGCATCAAGAGAAGATACAATAAAAAATATCATGGAGGACTTTTCTTTGGATAAAGAAGTTGCTGATAAATATGTAGAAGAATATTATTAAATTATATAAAATTTAAATATAAAAATGGAGTTATTGCGTTATCTATAGTTCTTTTTGAACTTTTATTATGATAATGCAATAACTCTATTTTTTATTTATTTTAAAACAAACACCATATAACAGTTGACAACAGTTTGATACTGTTATACACTGTTTATAAGTAAAGGAGGATGATACAAAATGAAGATCATAATCAACACATCATCCATGGTTCCAATCTATGAGCAGATCATAGACCAGATCAAAACAATGATCCGAAAGCAAGAATTAAAGCAGAATGACCAGCTGCCATCTGTCCGGGCATTGTCAAAGGAATTAAAGATCAGTGCTTTAACGGTAAAGAAAGCTTACGATGAACTGGAAAGAGAAGGCTTTACAGTAACGATTCATGGAAAAGGCAGCTATGTGACAGCGGCGAACACGGAGTTGATGATGGAAGAGCAAAAGAAGGAAGTAGAACAGGACTTAGAACAAGCAATTCTAAAAGGAAGGCGTTTTGGCATCAGTGATAAAGATATCAAAACCTTGTTTGAGTTAATATTGGAGGGATAAGGTATGTTAAAAATTGATAAATTAAAGAAACAATATAAGAATTTCACCCTCAACTGTTCCATGGAAGTAAAAGAGGGGATGATCACTGGGTTTGTAGGTCCGAATGGATCTGGAAAAAGCACAACTTTAAAGGCAGTGCTTGGATTGATTTACATAGATGGAGGAGATATTCAGATTTTTGGAAAGAATGTCAAGGATATAAAACCAGAGGATAAGGAACAGATCGGTGTCGTACTTTCTGATTCTGGTTTTAGCAGATATCTTACAGTAAAAGACATCAAGGATATTCTAAAAAATACATATGAAGCATTTGATGAACAGTTATTTACAAACTATATAGAGAAATATCAGTTGCCAACAGACAAAAAACTAGAACAGTTTTCTGTTGGAATGAAAGCAAAATTAAAGTTAATTACAGCAATCTGCCACAAAGCAAAACTATTAATCTTAGATGAACCAACGGCAGGGCTTGATGTCATGGCAAGGAATGAGATGCTTGATATGTTAAGAGATTATATGGAAGAAGATGAAGAACGTTCGATTCTTGTAAGTTCTCATATATCAACAGATCTTGAAACCTTATGTGATAATATTTATATGATCAATGAAGGAAATATCATCTTGCACGAAGAAACAGACCGGTTATTAAGTAATTATGCGATCTTAAAGGTTGATGAAGAACAGTCAAAAACACTAGATCCACAATATATAATAAAAATGAAGAAAGAATCCTATGGATATGCATGTCTTACAGACCAGAAACAATTTTATCTGGAGAATTATCCAAAGATCGTGGTAGAAAAAGGAACGATCGATCAGATCATTACATTAATGATACAGGGGGTGTAGAAGATGAAAGGATTATGGACAAAAGACATCAGATTAATCTCATCACAACAAAAAAATCTGGCAGTGATCTGGCTAGTTGCAGCAGGAATCTTAATCGCTACGGATCAAATATCATTTGCAATTACCTATACGTCTGTGATTACAATCATGACAGCAATCAGTACGATCAGTTACGATACATTTGATAATGGCAATGCGTTTTTATTTACGCTTCCATTTAGCAGAAAAGAATATACAAGAGAAAAATATCTGTTTAGCCTCTTTTGGGGAATGATAACAGTCATTGGAGGTATATTGTTAGTAGTCATCGTTACAGCAGCAAAAGGTACATTGTTAATGAGGTCAGAAGAAATTGTGATGGCAGTCTTACTCAATATTCCAATGCTATTGATTTTTCAATCAATGGCCCTTCCTTTTCTATTAAAATATGAAGCAGAGAAGGGAAGAATCGCGTTAGCAGCTATGATCGGAGGGATTGTTTTTGTTGTTATCTTCTTTTTCAAAATGTTTGAAACGGCAGGGATTGAGCTGATTGACATCGTGATGAATCAAATGTATTTAAAAAATATTACACTATGGGCTTCTATCTATATAATTTCCATTGTCATTTGGTTCCTGTCATTGAAAATAGCTGAAGGAATTATGCTAAAAAAAGAATTTTAATTTATTAGAAAAATGAATAATATAAACAAAAGTAGTTGTATGAAACAAAAATGTTTGGTATAACTACTTTTTTTCGTTTCTCCCTCATATGAGGGAGAACAATTCCAGGAATCAGACTATAGTAAAGTTATCAAAAGGATAGCGGATATGAAAGGAAGGAGCAGCAGTAAAATGAAAGTATTTGAACCGTTTAAAATCAATCAGATGGAGCTTAAAAACCGTATGGTCGTATCAGCAATGGTAACAAACTATTGTTCTGAGGATGGAATGGCAACAGAGAAATTTATTGCCTATCATGAACATAAAGCAAAAGGTGGATGGGGACTGATCATCACAGAAGATTATGCAGTGACACCAACTGCAGGTGGATTTAAAAAGCTTCCTGGATTATGGGAAGATGGACAGATTGAAAGCCATAAGGAGTTAACAAGAAGAATTCATGAAGCAGGTGGAAAGATCGCAGCACAGATTTATCATGCAGGAAGAGAGACAAGCAGTGCGATCACAGGAGAACAGCCAATCGGACCTTCCGCGTTAAAAGATCCAACAATGCCAGAGACACCAAGAGAAATGACAGTAGAAGAAATTCATGAACTGGTTGAGCAATTCGGAGATTGCGCAAGAAGAGCAAAAGAAGCTGGATTTGATGCAGTTGAAGTTCATGGGGCACATGGATATCTGATTGGAGCATTTGCCTCTCCATTTTCCAATAAGAGAAGTGACGAATACGGAGGAACGATCCGAAACCGTGCAAGATTTGCAATGGAGATCATTGAGAATATTAAGGAAAAATGCGGAAAAGATTATCCAGTTTTATACAGAATGTCAGCGGTTGAATATGTCCCAGGTGGATTAGAAATCGAGGAATCTAAGATACTTGCAAGACTGGTAGAGGAAGCAGGAGCAGATTGTATTCATTGTTCACAGGGTGTTTATGCATCCACACATGTGATCATTCCACCATCTGTTGTTCCAAGAGCAGCATATGTAGAAAATGCAGCAGAGATCAAAAAAGTGGTAGATATTCCAGTAATCGCAGTAGGAAGAATCAATGATGTTGAAATTGCAGAAAGTGTTTTACAAGCAGACAAAGCAGATCTTGTAACAATGGCGAGAGCTTCTCTTATCAAGGAGACAAATTGAAATCATAAATAGTGAAAAACTTTTAGAAGATTGTACCCTGGGAATGAGAACAAGCATTTAAAATCTTTATTTTATTATAAAACTAAAGTTAAAATCCAATACTCATGAGCAGTCACTCATACCTACAGCTTACCAATAAACAAAATTTAAATATATAAAAAATAGATTGTTTCCCTTGGATCATATGAGCTCGTCGGCACTTAATGAGCAGTGACGATTTATCGTCGCTGTCGAATTTAGTGTCCGCTACGTGCGAATCTGAACGAGAGTGAATCCAAGGGAAACAATCTATTTTTTATATATTTCGACAAATTTTATTTATTCGTAAGTTTTTTATTTATTCGGAATCAATACAATATCTTCCCCAGCTTTTCTTCTCTGATATAATTCAGCAGTCGCTGTAAGCAGTACATCAGAAGAAGAGTTTAAGCAAGTTTCAACAGAATCCTGTACAACTCCGATGATGAATCCAACACCAACAACCTGCATAGCAATCTCATTTGAGATACCAAATAAAGAACATGCAAGAGGGATTAACAGTAAAGATCCACCGGCAACACCAGAAGCACCACATGCAGAAACTGCAGATAAGACACTTAAGATGATTGCTGTAGGAATATCAACGGAAATTCCCATTGTATGTGCAGCTGCAAGCGTCATAACTGTGATCGTGATCGCTGCGCCATCCATGTTGATCGTAGAACCAAGAGGGATAGATACAGAATAGTTATCCTCATTTAATCCAAGTTCCTCACAAAGAGCCATATTCATAGGAATATTGGCAGCAGAACTTCTAGTAAAGAATGCTGTTAAACCACTTTCTTTTAAACATTTTAAGATCAGTGGGTATGGGTTTTTGCGAAGTAAGCCAAATACTATGATTGGATTCGTCACAAATACAGTAAATAACATACATCCAACTAATAAAGCTAATAATTTACCATAATCAGTAAAGATACTTAAACCATTTGTAGATACTGTGTTATATACAAGACCAAGAATACCGAATGGAGCACAGTTGATGATCCAGTGTACAGCTTTTGTAACTGCCGCAGAGATATCGTGAAGCGCTTTCTTTGTTCCAGGAGTTGCAGCTTTTAATGCAAGTCCAAAAACGACAGCCCATGCAAGGATACCGATGTAGTTTGCATTTACAAGGGAATCAACAGGGTTTGATACGATGTTCATTAATAAATTCTTTAATACTTCTAAAACACCGGTTGGAGGAGCAGCTTCGGATGTAGCAGCTTTTCCAAGACGTAATGTAACTGGGAAGAGAAAACTTCCGCATACTGCAACAACGGCACCGATAAATGTTGTTACCATATAAAGGATGATAACGATACGCATATTTTTTGCACCGTTGCTCTTAGAGTTTGCTAAAGAAGCAATAACAAGTACAAATACAAGAATTGGGGCCACAGCACGAAGGGCACCAACGAATAAATCTCCAAGTAAAACAAGTCCAGTTGCTTTTGGAGCAGCGATACCAAGAATAGCACCAATGATCAGACCGATTAAGATTCTTACGATCAGACTTAAGCTATTCCATTTTTGTAATAGGTTTTTCATTTTAAAATTTCCTTCTTTCCTTATTTTTGTATTTTCAAGATGTTTTATGTCATATTTTCTTGAAAATAAAGAATCAATCTTGTCCATTATATGTGCTTTTTACTCTGGAGTCAATAGAAAATGTCTTTTTTACAAAAATAAATGTCTTTCTGATACGGACACACAGAGAATCTTTTCACAATGAAATATTGACACTTTAAGCATTTAATTTTACAATAAAACATAAGAGTATAGATTGTAAGAAAAGAGATACAAGATCTATACGGAAAGCGGAAAAGGAGAAGACAATGAAACAGGTTATATTAACAGGAGACAGACCAACAGGACGACTGCATGTTGGACATTACGTAGGGTCATTAAAAGAACGAGTAAGATTGCAGAATTCCGGTAAATTTGACGAGATTTATATTATGATTGCTGATGCTCAGGCATTGACAGATAACGCAGAACATCCAGAGAAAGTAAGACAGAATATCATGCAGGTAGCACTTGATTATCTTGCATGTGGACTAGATCCAGAGAAAGTTAATATCTTTATCCAGTCTATGGTGCCAGAACTTACAGAATTATCTTTTTATTATATGAACTTAGTAACAGTTGCTAGAGTACAGAGAAACCCAACAGTGAAAACAGAGATCAAGCAGAAGAACTTTGAAGCAAGTATCCCAGTTGGATTTTTCACATATCCGATCAGCCAGGCTGCAGATATCACAGCATTTAGGGCAACGGTTGTACCAGCTGGAGAAGACCAGATGCCAATGGTAGAACAGTGTAAAGAAATCGTGCATAAATTTAATTCTGTATATGGAGAAACACTGACAGATCCACAGATTGTGCTTCCGGATAATAAAGCATGTTTAAGACTTCCAGGTATTGACGGAAAGGCAAAGATGAGTAAATCTCTTGGAAACTGTATTTACTTATCAGACGAACCAAACGAGATTAAGAAGAAAGTTATGTCTATGTTTACAGATCCAAACCATTTAAGAGTGGAAGATCCAGGACAGGTAGAGGGAAATCCGGTATTTATCTATTTAGATGCATTTTGTAAACCAGAATATTTTGATGAATTCTTACCGGACTACAAAAATTTAGATGAATTAAAAGCTCACTATCAGCGTGGAGGACTTGGAGACGTGAAAGTGAAGAAGTTCTTAAATAAAGTACTTCAGGCAGAATTAGAACCAATCCGTGAGAGAAGAAAGATGTGGGAAGCAAAACTTCCAGAAGTTGCGGAAATTCTTCAGCAAGGAACCAAAGTTGCAAGAGCGAAGGCACAGGATACAATGAAAGATGTGCGTCATGCAATGAGAATCGATTATTTTAATGAGGAAGGATTATTTTAATTAATCTTAGATATAATATTGAAAGTAAAGTATGGTAAAAGAGCCTGTATGTCTATTAGATATGCAGGTTTTTTCCTATTTACTTAATGTCTGAGAATTTCCTTGCTATAACTTAAAGATATGGCAAACCGTTAAATATATATATTTTAAAAAATGATTTTGTGATGATATACTCTGTGTATAGCTTAAAAACAAGGCAAACAAAGGAGAACATCAGATGAGTAAATTAAAAGAGCCATTTCGATATGATTATGTAGGAAGCTTTTTAAGAACAGAAGAATTAAAGAAAGCAACAACACAATATAAAGAAAGTAAGATCACAAAAGAAGTATATGATAACATAGTAAATGAAGAAATCGCAAAATTAGTAGCAAAACAAAAAGAATTAGGTTATCATGTGATCACGGATGGAGAATTTCGAAGAACTTATTGGCATTTGGATTTTATGTGGGGATTTGAAGGCGTAGCACATGAACAGACAGGAAGTGGAGTACAGTTCGATGGAGAATTAGCTTCCTTAGAAGACACGTATCTGGTAGGGAAGATCAAAGCGAAAAAGCATCCATTTGTGGAGTATTTTAAATACTTAAAGCAGTTTGAAGATGAAAATACAATTGCAAAATATACAATTCCTGCACCAGCACAGATGTTTCAGCAAATGATCGTTCCAACAAACATTGAAACGACAAGAAAATATTATGCGACAAATGAAGAACTGATTCAGGATCTTGGTGTTGCATATCAGGATGTGATCAAACAGTTTTATGAAGCAGGATGCCGTAATCTTCAATTAGATGACTGTACTTGGGGAGCAATCGTGGGAGATGCTGCAAAACAAAGATATAAAGCATTAGGAATTGATCTTGAAGATGTGAAGAAACAGCTGCTTACAGTGAACAACCTTGCATTAGAAGGAAGACCAGAAGATATGGTAATTACGTCACACATCTGTCGTGGAAATTATCATTCTACATTCTTCACAAGTGGTCCGTATGATACAGTTGCAGACTATGTATTTGCAAAAGAAAATGTGGATGCACTTTTCCTTGAATATGATGATGAAAGATCTGGAGGTTTTGCGCCACTTAAGAAAGTATCCGAAGACAAGAAAGTTGTTCTTGGACTGATCACAACAAAGAAACCAGATCTTGAAGATAAAGAAAAAGTGATCAACAGAATTAAACAGGCAACAAAATATATTCCGCTGGAACGATTATGCTTAAGTCCACAGTGTGGTTTTGCTTCCTGCGCAATTGGTAATAAATTAACAGAAGAAGAACAGTGGGCAAAATTAAAATTAGTGAAAGAAATTGCAGAGGAAGTCTGGGGAGAATAAAATTTTTGCACTCAAATAAGTAGTGTGTTTGCAAAAAAGATAAGATAAAAATGAAACAAGGAGGTACTGTTTATAAGCAGCAAACTTCCCTGTTTTATTTTTTGTATAAACAAATATTAATATTCTACAGATACCAAAAATAACCCTTGAGGCGGAGCGGTAATCCCAGCATCGGCGCGTTTCGTAGATTCCAAAGCCTTTGTAATATCTGCAGGTTTGATCTTTCCACATCCAACTTCAACTAAAGTTCCAGTAAGAATTCGGACCATGTTATGCAGGAATCCATTTCCTGTATAAGTAATCTGGATTTCTTTTTTCGTCTTCTTGATCTTGATATCATAAATCGTACGAATCGTAGATTTTTTTGTCTTTTTAATAGAAGAAAATCCCTTAAAATTATGAGTTCCGATGAGCAAAGATGCAGCTTCTTCCATTTTTTTAACATCCAAAGTTTCTGGGAAATACCAAAGATATTTACGTTCAAAAACATTCGATACCCCAGGAATCGCAATACGGTAAAGGTAAGTTTTTTCTTTTGCATTTAAACGACTGTGAAAACGTTCGGAAGCTTCAGAAACTTCAACAATACCAATATCTGATGGTAGATATTTTGTAAGATACTCTTTGATATCACCAAGAGACATCATACAGTTTGTATGGAAATTAGCCACTTGTCCATAAGCATGAACACCTGCATCGGTACGACCAGAACCATTAATATTGACATCTTCTCCAGTCATTTTTGATAGGACAGCTTCAAGCTTTCCCTGAATTGTATTGGCACTAGAATCACCACCAAGTCGCTGCCATCCTTGATAACGAGAACCATCGTATTCGATTGTTAATCTGATATTACGTTTCATATATGTATAAATCCTTTCGTTGCAAAGATATTGTTGTTATAAAACAGATTTATTATAACGAAAAAAATAAAAGGTGGCAATAAAATTCTGACTCATACTACGGAGTTTATATTGACGAAAACCATTAGTAAATGATAAAATTAAAACATCTAATCTATACATCTGCAAAGCATTTGGTGGAGAAGATAAAACCGTAATTTATTAGAACAATTTTAATATAGATAAATAAGAAAACTCTGACGGCAAGGATGATCCAAGCAGGAATAGTTACGAAATAAGGATTTATAGAACCATTTTTCTGACATTTTGCCGGAGAGATGGTTCTTACTTTATAGGAAAATTCTATAAAGCAAGAAGCCGTCCGAATAGGATTTTTTCTTATTATAATAGGAGGATAACATGTTAAAAGTAGCAATCTATGGAAAGGGTGGTATTGGAAAGTCCACAGTAACATCCAATCTCGCGGCAGCTTTTGCCAGTATGGGAAAACGTGTCATTCAGATCGGTTGTGATCCAAAAGCCGATTCTACGATCAATTTACTAGGAGGAGAGCCGCTTCGTCCAGTAATGAATTTTATGAGAGAAGAAGATGAAGAACCAGATGAGCTTGCACAGATTTCAAAGGTAGGTTATGGAGGAATTCTTTGTATTGAGACAGGTGGACCAACACCGGGGCTTGGATGTGCAGGACGTGGAATCATTGCAACATTCCAGCTGCTTAAAGATATGGAATTATTTGAAAATTATAAACCGGATGTTGTTTTGTATGATGTCTTAGGGGATGTTGTCTGTGGAGGATTTGCGGCGCCGATCCGTGAGGGATATGCGGATAAGGTTTTGATCGTTACATCTGGAGAGAAGATGGCATTATATGCGGCTAATAATATTTCCAGTGCAGTCAGAAACTTTGAGGACCGAAGCTATGCCAAGGTGTTTGGTATTGTATTAAATCACAGAAATGTAGAAAATGAGAAAGAAAAAGTACAGGCATTTTCAGATAAGATCGAGGTGCCGATCGTAGGTGAAGTCATGAGAAGTGATGACATTATCCATTGGGAAGAACAGGGTAAGACAGTGATCGAAGGTGATCCGACATCCGAGATCAGCAAATGTTTCTTTGATCTTGCCGAATTATTATGGAAGGAAGAGGAAAAAGAATGAAGCAGGAAGCATATTTTTGTACGGTAAAAGAGCTAAATGAATTAGGAAAAGAACAGATTCCTGACCAGTTGATCTCCCATACACATTTAATCTATAGTTCTCCGGCAACATTGGCATTCAACTCTCCAGGAGCAGAAGGATTTGGTGTTAAACGTGCAGGGCTTGCGGTTCCGGATTCAATTATGCTGATCGTATCTCCAGGGTGTTGTGGACGTAATACATCCGTGCTTAGTTCCATGAGAGCTTATCATGACCGTTTTTATTATCTATTGATGGATGAGACGGATATTGTAACGGGAAGACATTTAAAAAAGATTCCAAAAGCAGTTGCAGAAATCTGTGAGGGACTTGAGAAGAAGCCATCTGTTGTGATGATCTGTATTACATGTGTGGATGCATTGCTTGGAACGGATATGGAGCGTGTCTGTCGTAAAGCAGAGGAATATGCCAAAATTCCTGTTAAGCCATGCTATATGTATGCTCTGACAAGAGAAGGAAGAAAGCCGCCAATGGTGCATGTTCGTCAGTCTATTTATTCACTCTTGGAACCAAAGAAGAAAAAAGGAAATGTAGTGAATTTATTAGGTTATTTTTCACCGATCATTGATGATTGTGAGCTATATGATCTGCTTCATGGAGCGGGGGTAAAGACAATCCATGAGATTTCCAGATGTAAAGATTATGAGGAATATCAGACGATGGCGGAAGCAAACTTTAATCTGGTATTACATCCGGAAGCACGTTTTGCAGCCGAAGACTTTCATGATCGATTAAAAATTCCATATATCGAGCTGCGAAGACTCTATCAGATCGATAAGATCGGCAGTCAGTATCGTGCATTTGGAGCGGCATTAGGTATCGAGTTTGATGATGAAAAACCACGAAAAGAAGCCGAAGATGCAGTCGCAAAATTTAAAGAAGCTCATCCGGATGCATCATTTGCGGTCGGAGAATGGATGAATGGAGATCCATTTGAACTTGCACTTGCACTGGTACGTTATGGATTTCGTGTGCCAGAGATTTATGGAACATTATCTGGAGAAAACTTTATCTATGTAAAACAGTTAGCACAGATCAGTCCAGAAACAAAAGTTTTTTCAAATCTGGAACCAACGATGCTTTATTATGATGGAAAAGACTCTGGTGTTAATATGACCATAGGAAAAGATGCAGGATATTATCACAAAGAATGTCCAAATGTACTCTGGAACGAAGAACGACAGCCATTTGGATATGCAGGTGTATGCAGACTATTTGAGAAATTGATGGAGGTGTAACATGAGAGGACTAAGAAAATATCTGACACCATTTGCACCAGATCAGTCAGGAGCGGTGTCTGTATTATATGAATTTGGTGGAATTATCGCCATTTGCGATGCTGGTGGTTGTACCGGAAATATCTGTGGATTTGATGAGCCACGATGGTTTGAGAGTAAAAGTGCATTATTTAGTGCGGGACTTCGTGACATGGACGCAATCCTTGGACGTGATGATAAGTTGGTAGCGAAACTTGCGGATGCAGTGACAAAATTGGATGCAAAGTTTGCAGCGATCATCGGGACACCAGTTCCAGCAGTGATCGGAACAGATTACCATGCGTTAAAACGTATGACAGAGAAAAAAGTAGATCTTCCGATCATGACTGTGGATACAGATGGAATGGCATTGTATGATGAGGGTGAAGAAAAGGCATGGATGGAGTTATTTCTTACATTTGCAGGTCAAAAAGAAGAAGTGGTAAAGGATCGAATCGGTATTCTTGGAATGACCCCACAGGATGTCAGTGATCTGCATGCAGCAGACCGTATCAGAGAACATTTCGCAAAAGAAGGGAAAACAGCGGTTTGTTATGGGATGGGAAATGGACTTGATGATGTAAAATCAGTTTCTAATGTAGAAAAAAATATCGTTGTATCGCCAGCTGCCATAAAAGCAGCTCAGTATTTGGAACGAACGTATGGGACACCATATGAAATGGGTTATCCACTAGTCGATGAACTGGTTTGTGATATGGATTATCATGGAAAAAAGATACTGATCGTACAACAGCAGGTGATCGGATGTGCAATTCGTGAAGAAATATTAAAAAAAGCACCCGATGCACAAGTAACAGTTGCAAGCTGGTTTATGATGAAACCAGAACTTCGCAAAGACACGGATCTGCATTTACGTGATGAAGATGATTATATCAATCTTGTGGAAAAGGAAGCGTATGATGTCATTTATGCAGATCCATGTATGAAACGAATGACACCAAAATTTGACGGAAATTTTATTGATACAATACATTTTGCAGTATCAGGGCATTTGGCAGAGGCAAGAGGATCAGAAGATTAGCACGATACGATAGGAGAAAAGAGTGTATAAAAGTGAAATGACATGGCGCATTCGCGTATATGGTATTGTTCAGGGTGTTGGATTTAGACCAACAGTCAGCCGTCAAGCGACAGCACATGGAATTTATGGAACGGTCTGTAATAAGGGACCATATGTGGAAATTTATGCGCAAGGTAAAAAAGAGAAGATCGAAGGATTTTTAAATGAATTAAAAGAAAATCCACCAAAACGAGCAGCTATTTTGAAAATAAATATAGAAGACATTACGGAAGAGAACGAACTGCATTTTGAAACATTTGATATCATTGAGAGTGAAAAAACAAAAGGAGAAATCTTTGTTTCCCCAGATATCGCAATCTGTGATGAATGTAAAAAAGAGTTGTTTGATCCAAAAGACAGACGATATCTGCATCCATTTATCAACTGCACCTGTTGCGGTCCAAGGCTTACGATTCTGGATGCACTGCCATATGACAGAGAACGTACAAGTATGAAAGAATTTCCGATGTGCCCAGAGTGCGCAAAGGAATACACAGACGAGAAATCCAGACGTTTTGATGCACAGCCGGTGTGCTGTAATGAATGCGGACCAGAAGTCTATTTGATCGGCAGAAAAGAACGAGGACGAGATGCAATTATATATACACGAAAGATGATCAGTGAAGGAAAGATCGTAGCGATCAAAGGAATCGGAGGTTTTCATCTGTGCTGTGATGCGACAAATGAAGAAGCAGTCAAACGTCTGAGAATCTTAAAGAAACGCCCGGCAAAGCCTTTTGCAGTGATGGCGAAAGACGAAAAAGTTGTGAAACAGGAATGTGTCGTGATAAAGGAACAGGAAGCGATTCTTACAGGACATCAAAAACCAATCTTGTTATTAGATAAAGAAAATGATGGGAAATTAGCATCTTCCGTAGCACCAGGGAATCCAAAAGTTGGTGTGATGCTTCCATATGCACCAGTACAGTTATTGATCTTTCAATACGATGATGAAATTAAAATGCCAGAACTTTTGGTCATGACCAGTGGAAATACTTCTGGTGCACCAATCTGCCGTGAGGACGACGAAGCGATTTCTGAATTATCCAATTTATGTGATGCAATGTTGTCGCATAACCGAAAGATTAGAATTCGTTCCGATGATACAGTTATGGATTTTTACAAAAATGAACCATATATGATCCGTCGATCCAGAGGTTATGCACCATTGCCATTTATGACATCCACGGATTGGAAAGGCCAGGTGCTGGCGGTTGGCGGCGAATTAAAGAATACATTTTGTATCGGCGTGGACAGCAGATTTTATCAGTCACCATATGTAGGGGATTTAGAAGATTTAAGAACCGTAAAAGCATTGCAAGAAACGATCCATCGTTTTCAAACATTGTTGGAAGTAGAACCACAGGCTGTAGTCTGTGATCTGCATCCAAAATACAATTCTACGGTTGTGGCAGAAGAGCTAGGTTATCCGATTATCCGAGTGCAGCATCATTATGCACATATCTTATCCTGTATGACAGAAAATGACTGTGAAGATCCAGTTATTGGAGTTTCATTTGATGGAACCGGATATGGAACAGACGGCACGATCTGGGGTGGAGAAATCTTGCTTGCAGATTATGAAAGCTTTGAAAGATTTGGAAGTATCACTCCATTTTTACAGATTGGTGGAGATGCTTCTGCAAAAGAAGGATGGCGTATTGCGGTATCCATGATCTATGGTTATACGAAAGACCGCAAAAAAGCATGGGAGATCATAGAGAAACTTGGTCTTTGTAGCGAACAGGAAAGCAAAGTTCAGTTTACTATGGCAGATCGTAAGATCAATGCGGTAGTTTCAACAAGCGTTGGACGACTGTTTGATGCAGTCAGTGCGATCCTTGGAATCAGATTGAAATCAGGGTTTGAAGGAGAAGCATCGACAGCGTTACAGTTTGCAGCAGAAGCATATGAACAACAAAATATTTTACAGGAACAAAATGAATTAGTAGATATATTAATATATGAAACAGAAGAACGGTTGATCTTAAATACAAAGATGCTTGTAGAAAAGATCACAGAAGCAAAACTACAAGGGGAAGACAGCAACAAACTTGCATATCTGTTTCATGAGATATTAGCGCAACAGATTACCGCCGCTTGTATCAAAGCAAAAGAAAAAAGCGGCAGAGATAAGGTAGCCCTAAGCGGTGGAGTATTCCAAAACCGTTTATTGCTGCGTTTGACAGAAGAACAATTGGCACAGGAAGGATTTACCGTATTGCGACATCGTATGATTCCACCAAATGATGGAGGAATCGCGATCGGCCAGGCGGCATATGGAATGTATCAGTTACAAAATAATAGGAGGATATAATAATGTGTGTAGGTTTATCAGCGAAAGTAGTAAAAATAAATAATGGAACAGCAGTGATCGATGCAGATGGGGCTAAAAGAGAGATTTCTGCCCAATTGTTAGAAGATTTAGAACCAGGGGATTATGTTATGGTTCATGCAGGTGTAGCAATTGCAAAGATCACGGATGAAGATGATAACGAGACAGAAGAGTTAATGGAGGAATTTTTATCATGAAAACAGCCAGAGAGATCATAGAAACTTATGATGGTCCGAAAGTGCGGATCATGGAGGTGTGCGGAACGCATACACACGAGATTTTCAGGCTTGGAATCCGTAAACTTCTTCCCAAACAGGTAGAACTGATTTCAGGACCGGGCTGTCCAGTTTGTGTCACACCAGTTAGTTTTATCGATGAGGCGATATACCTTGCATTAGAAAAAGATGTAACGATCTGTACATTTGGCGATCTGGTACGAGTACCTGGAACAAAGATGAGTCTTGCAGGAGCCAGAGAACAAGGCGCGAAGATTCATGTCGTGTATTCACCAGCAGATGCTGAAAAATATGCTAAAGAACATAGTGAAGAACAGGTGACATTTTTATCTGTTGGATTTGAAACAACAACACCAGCGGGATGCCTTTCTGTCAAGGCAGCCAGAGAAGATCATCTTGATAATTATTCTATTTTGGTTGCAAACAAAACGATGCCTCAAGCTTATGAAAAATTAAAGAACAGTGCCGATGTATTTTTATATCCGGGACATGTTAATGCGATCACAGGAACACGTCTGTGTGAAGACTTGACCAAAGAAGGAATCAGCGGAGTTGTGGCTGGATTTACAGCAAAAGAATTGTTAACAGCACTGGCGGTTTCACTCGTAAAATTCCAGGAAGGAAAGCCATTTTTTGTAAACTGTTATCCACGTGTGGTAACACGGGATGGAAGCAAGGAAGCTCAGGTACTTGTCGATGAGATGATGGAAGCATGTGACTGTGAATGGAGAGGACTTGGTATTATCCCTAAATCCGGAATGAAATTAAGAAAAGAATGGCAGGATTTCGATGCAAGGATCAAATACCAGATGCCAAAGATCGAAGGAAAACCAAACCCAGCATGCCGTTGTGGGGATGTACTTCAGGGAAAATGCAAACCATCTGATTGCAAAGTATTTGGAAAAGGTTGTACACCACAGCATCCAGTCGGAGCCTGTATGGTATCTGGAGAGGGAGCATGTTCTGCATACTATCAGTATTCATAATTGTACAAAGAATTATCAGTGTTTAAATAGGAAAGAAGGAAAAAACAGCATGGAAAATAAAACAGTAACGATGGCACATGGTGCCGGTGGAAAACAGACATCTGAATTGATCGATGAAGTATTTAAAGCACATTTTGCAAATGATGATCTGACAGCAGATGATGCAGCAGTCTTAGTCCCACCAGCAGGAAAAATGGCAGTATCAACCGATGGATTTATCGTATCACCAGCATTTTTCCCAGGAGGAAATATCGGGAAACTTTCTATCTGTGGAACTGTAAATGACCTTGCATGTATGGGAGCTAAACCATTGTACCTTACCTGTGCTTTTGTGATCGAAGAAGGATATCCAATGGAAAAACTTGAAGAGATCGCTACAGCCATGGAAAAAACAGCAAAAGAAGCCGGAGTGCATATCGTATCAGGAGATACAAAAGTTGCTGGAAAAGGACAGGTTGATGGAGTCTTTATCACAACGACTGGAATGGGCCAGATCGAAGAAGGTGTGACAGTCGGTGGAGAACTGGCAAAACCGGGAGACGCGATCATTGTAACAGGTGATATCGGACGACATGGATGTACAATCTTGTTAGAGAGAGAAGATTTTGGAATTGACGCAGATGTGACGAGCGATTGTGCACCTTTATGGAATACAGTCAAAGCAGTGATGGATACAACACATGATTTGCATGTTATCCGCGATGCGACAAGAGGTGGTGTAGGAACTGTCTTATATGAGATCGCAGGCCAGAGCAATGTAGGAATCCGTTTAAATGCAGAAGCGGTTCCAGTACAGCCAGAAGTAAAAGGAGTTTGCGGCATGCTTGGATTAGAACCATTATATCTGGCATGTGAAGGAAGACTTGTTATCATGGCATCAAAGAAAGAGGCAGAAGCAATCGTGGAAACATTGAAAAAATGTCCATATTCAGCAAATGCAGCAATCATTGGTGAAGTTATAGAAGAAGAAGCTGGAAGAGTTATCATGGAGACAGAGATCGGTACACAGGCATTACTTCCACAGCCGGGAGGAGAGCTTTTACCTAGAATCTGTTAAATAGGAGGAAGATGTAAGTGATCAGGATAGCAGTATATGGAAAAGGTGGAATTGGAAAATCAACGACCGTTTCCAATGTGGCAGCAGCATTGTCAGAAATGGGACTTAAGGTCATGCAGATCGGCTGTGATCCAAAAGCGGATTCTACGATATTACTCTGTCATGGAGAAGCTGTTCCGGCAGTGCTTGATCTATATAATAGGAAAAAACAGGCATTGAAACTTGATGATATGATACGCATTGGTTATAACGGCGTGATCTGTGTGGAAGCTGGAGGACCGACACCGGGACTTGGATGTGCCGGGCGTGGGATCATCACGGCTCTTGAAAAATTAAAAGAGCTTGGTGCATATGATGTATACAAGCCAGATGTGGTTTTATACGATGTATTAGGAGATGTCGTATGCGGCGGATTTTCCATGCCGATGCGAGGCGGTTACGCAGATAAAGTATTTATCATTACATCCGGAGAAAATATGGCAATTCATGCAGCAGCCAATATAGCCATGGCAGTGGATAACTTCAAAAATCGTGGATATGCTGAACTTGGAGGCTTTATTCTAAATCGCAGAGACGTTCCTAGAGAAGAAGAAAAAGTAGAAGAGCTGGCAGATGATTTTCAAACAACAATTGTTGGCACATTATCACATAGTGAGCAGGTAATCTTAGCAGAGGAACAGAAAAAAACATTGCTGGAGTGTTATCCAGAAAGTGAAATGGCAGAGGAATATCGTGTGCTTGCAAGGCAGATATATCGCATATGTGGGGAGGAAATCTAATGTTACGTCGTGTAGGTGAAACCATTGATCCAAAAGATGCGATGGTAAAAATAAAAGATGCATCATTCCCAGCTCCGTTTGCTTCAGAACTTGAATATAATTCTCCAGTGCACGGGAACTGGAATATCGTACACACAGGAATGCAACTTCCAGAATCCATTCAGATCTATGTCTGTGCAGATAACTGTATGCGAGGTGTCGTCCTCACTGCAGCGGAAATGAATGCAGCAGACCGTTTTTCCTTTGTGATCGTAGAGGAGCAAAATATCTTAAATGGGAATCTGGAAGATATTACCATCGAAGGTGTGACAGATGTATTAAAGAAACGAGACGATCATCCCAAAGCTGTTTTACTCTTTACGGTTTGTCTTCACCATTTTGTTGGAAGTAATCTTGACTATATTTATAGCGAATTAGAGAAACGTTTCCCTGATATCTGTTTTATTCGCTGCTATATGGACCCAATCATGCAAAAACATGGATTAACTCCAGATCAGAAGCTTCGAAAAGCAATGTATGATCCTCTTATAGAGTGTAAAACAGATGATAAAACAGTATCTGTATTGGGAAGTGATTTTGCTCTGGATGAAAGTAGCGATATTAAACGTTTATTAAAGAAATATAATTATAGAATATTTGAGTTGCCAAAATGTAAAAATTGGCAGGATATGATGGAAATGAGCAAGGGAAAACTGTTTATAAACTGCTACCCAGCTGGAAAATACGGAATGGAGACACAGGCAAGGCGTCTTGGACGCGAGTGCTTGTATCTTCCTGGAAGTTTTGATTATGATGAAATAGAAGAACAGTTAAAGAAGCTTACAAATACTCTTGGTTTACCAGAACTTACAGAAGATGAACGAAAACAAGAAAGACAATCATGTGAACAAGCACTTGCCAAAGCAAAAGATTTGATCAAAGATATGCCGATCACATTGGATTATCTATACCATCCAAGACCTCTTGGACTGGCAAAATTGCTCATTACCCATGGATTTTGTGTAAAATCAGTCTATCTGGATGCGATCAATCCAGAAGAAAAGGACGATTTTATCTGGCTTCAAAAACATGCACCAGAACTTGAGCTCATTGCAACGATCCAAGTAAAGATGCGTGTATTGCCAAGAGGCGGCAGTGAAGAAGTACTTGCGATCGGACAGAAAGCCGCATATTTTAGCAAAAGCCGCCATTTTGTTAATCTTGTACAGGGAGAAGGATTATATGGATTTGATGGAATCAGACGAACGGCCGAACTTATGATGGATGCATATCTTAAGGAAAAAGATACACAAAAATTAGTAATACAAAAGGGATGGGGGTGCGAGTGCTGCTTATGAGACAATCTTATCGAATTATACCGATTTATACAGCTGACGTGTCAGGCGTGTGTTCTGCATTGTATGAATTAGGTGGCATGACAGTGATGCACGATCCTTCTGGATGCAACTCCACCTACAATACTCATGATGAACTTCGCTGGTACGATCAGGATAGCTTGATTTTTATTTCTGGTCTGACGGAAATCGATGCGATCATGGGAAATGATCAAAAATTTATTAATGATGTTGAGCATGCAGCCAAACAACTGCATCCAAAATTTATCGCATTAGCAGGTTCACCAATTCCATTTATGAATGGAACAGATTTCCCTGCAATTGCCCATGTGATCGAGGCAGAAACCGGGATTCCAACATTTTCAGTGTCAACGAATGGCATGAATGATTATGTGTATGGAGCAGGGATCGCATTGGAAGAAATCGCAAAACGTTTTGTAAAAGATTCAGAGAAACAAGATCAAAAAGATTCTACTTCAAAAGCTGTAAATCTGTTAGGAGTAACCCCTCTTGATTTTGGGCCACAGGAAAATGTAGAAATATTAAAACAAAATCTGCAAAAATGCGGATGGGAAGTGATGTCCTCATGGGCAATGGGAGATGACTTAGAAACACTGCAAAGATCAGCACAAGCAGATGTAAATTTAGTTGTATCAGCAGTGGGGCTTCGTGCAGCAAAGATTCTTTGGAAAACATACAAAATTCCTTATGTGATCGGGACACCAAATGAATGGTTGACAGAAGATATTTGTAATGCATTGGAGCTTGCAGTTACAAAGAAGGAAAATCAAAAAGCTGTATATTTACAAAAACGTATGCCCAAGGAAGCCAAGATCACTCTGATCGGAGAGCCTGTCACTATGGGATCACTTGCAGCAGGGATTGAAAAACACTATGGACACTCAACGCGTGTGCTATGCCCATTAAAAGAATGTAAAGCTTTGATTGGAGAGAAGGATAAAGTAGTACTTGGAGAAGAAGCAATGGAAGAAGAACTGAAAAACGCAAAGATCATTGTGGCAGATCCACTGTACAAGCCAATCTGTCCAAAGAATAGCACATTTTATGAACTTGCTCATGTAGCATTTTCAGGAAGAATCTATTTTTAAATGATAAGTGTATTTACAAATATACAGAAAACCATGGAGATCAATCAGATGTTAAAAAGACAAGAACATTTTTTTCAAAGCCAAAAGACAAAGGATTATGAATTTCGAAAGAAAGCACTTTTACGTCTGGAATATGCAATCAAAAAACATGAAAAAGAAATCGAACATGCATTGTATAAAGATTTAGGAAAATCATGCTTTGAGTCCTATATGACAGAGATTGGTATGGTAAAAAGTGAACTTTCTTATATAAAGAAAAATCTGAAAAGATGGATGAAACCAGAACAGGTAAAAACACCACTTGCCCAGTTCCCATCCAAAAGTTTTAAGATCAAAGAACCCCTTGGAAAGGTTCTGATCATTGCACCATGGAATTATCCAATTCTTTTATCCCTGCAACCACTCATTGGAGCGATTGCTGCAGGAAATTGCAGTGTCTTAAAGCCATCGGAACATGCACCGCATTGTGCGAATCTTTTAAAGAAGATGATTGGTGAAGTTTTTCCATCTCATTACGTTGCTGTGATCAATGGAGGTGTAGAGATCAGTGAAAAACTTCTGGAACAGTCATTTGATCATATTTTCTATACTGGAGGAGAACAAGTCGGCAAGATCGTGATGGAAAAAGCATCGAAACATTTAACACCGGTAACCTTAGAATTGGGTGGAAAAAGTCCTTGTATCGTAGAAGAAAGTGCAGATATCAAACTGGCAGCAAAGCGAATTGTTTTTGGAAAATTTCTAAACAGTGGGCAGACATGTGTTGCACCAGATTATATTTTGGTAGATAAAAAAGCAGAAAGTGAGCTGATCTTTTACTTAAAATACTGGATCAACAAAATGATCGGGAAACATCCTTTGTCTAATAAGGATTATCCATCTATGATCAACACAAGACATTATCAGCGGATCATGGATCTTATGAAACATGAAAAGATCGTAGAAGGCGGTTATGGCGATATGAGATTAAAAAAGATCGCACCAACGATTCTTGTGAATGTAAAAGAAAAATCAAATGTTATGCAGGAAGAAATTTTTGGACCAATACTTCCAGTGATGACATATGACAAATTAGCAGATGCGATCATTTATATCAGAGATCATAAGAAACCGTTGGCATTGTATTTATTTACAGAAAATGATAAAGTAGAACAAGATGTACTTTCACAGTTGTCTTTTGGCGGCGGCTGTATCAATGATACGATCATCCACCTTGCAACTCCATATCTAGGATTTGGAGGAGTTTCTAACAGCGGAATGGGAACTTATCACGGAAAGAAAAGCTTTGATACTTTTACACATGAAAAAAGCATCATAAAAAAATCAGACAAGATCGACATTCCAATCCGCTATATGCCATATAACAAAGCCAAAGAACAATTGATGAAGTTTTTTCTGAAATTATAAGATAAGGAGCAACTTTTATGGAATTTACAAACGTATTACCAGGAGTCAAACTGGTAAAACAAGATGAAGCAGGAAATGAAGAAGAACTTTTTCTTTCACAAAATGATCATGTGATCGTAAAGACATTAAATGGAAGAGAAATCAAAGGTATTTTTATGCAGATTGAATTTGCAAGATGTCTGGAAGAAGATGATATTGTGCATGTGCATAAAGACAATGGGGAAAATGAAGGAATCCCATTTGATACGATCGATGATATTATTAAGGGTTAAGAAAGAAAAAGAGGATTAAAATTTATATGGAAAATCAGAATCAAAATGTCAGTGCAGACAATATTTACAAGTTGAATGGAAGAGTTCCATTATCTAAAGCAATCCCATTTGGACTGCAGCATGTGCTGGCAATGTTTGTATCCAATCTTGCACCAGTACTGATCGTCTGTAGTGCAGCATTTGTACATGGAACGAATCATCATTTGACTGGAGCAGAAATCACACAGTTATTACAATGTGCGATGTTTGTTGCAGGAATCGGTACGTGTCTTCAGCTATACCCAATCTGGAAGATCGGATCGAGGCTTCCGATCGTTATGGGAGTCAGTTTTACTTTCCTTGGAAGTTTATTGATGATTTGTACAAATCCAGATCTTGGATATGAAGGAATGGTAGGAGCGGTCATTGCCGGAGGTATTTTTGAAGGAATCGTAGGTTTAAGTGCCAGATACTGGAAACGATTTTTAACACCTGTTGTTTCGGCCTGTGTTGTTATCGCGATCGGATTATCCTTACTATCCGTAGGAATGAATTCCTGGGGAGGCGGAGATGGAGCCAAAGATTTTGGATCATGGTATCATCTTTTTATCGGAGCATTTACACTGATCGTCTGTCTTGCAGCCAGATACATCTTAAAAGGTGTATATAAGAACTTAAATGTATTAGTCGGACTGGTGTTAGGATACCTTCTTTCTGTGATCTTTACCGTTGCAGGAATTGCACCACTGGTTGATTTCTCTGGAATTTCAAAAACAATCGCACAGGTTGGCGTTGTAAGTATTCCGAAACTTGTATTCTTTACAAGCCTTAAACCAGTCTTTGATCTTGGAGCATTTTTTACGATTGCGATCGTATTCCTTGTATCAGCAGCAGAGACAACGGGTGCGACAACAGCCATCTGTACTGGAGCACTCGGAAGAGATATTGAAATGGAAGAATTACAGGGATCATTAGCAGCTGATGGATTTTCCAGTGCGATTTCTGGTTGTTTTGGATGTCTTCCATTAACATCATTCAGCCAGAATGTTGGACTTGTCACAATGACAGGAGTTATTAATCGATTTACAATCTTAATGGGAGCATTGATTTTAATCCTAGCATCGTTATTTCCACCACTGGGAGCGTTTTTTAATTCTCTCCCACAGGCAGTGCTTGGTGGATGTACGGTTATGATGTTTGGATCTATCATGTATGAAGGAATCAAGATGTTAAAAGAATGTGAGTTTGATGATCGTACAATGGTGATTGTATCTTTAGCATTTTGTATCGGAGTTGGACTGACTCAGACATCTGGAAACTTTTTTGCAGCATTTCCGAAGGAAGTTGGGGATATCTTTAATGGGAATGCAGTTGCGGGAGTCTTTGTAGTGTCATTAATTTTGAGTTTAGTACTTCCTAAAAGTAAAAAAAGTGAATAATATTTATAATCTTTGAGTATGTTACAAAAATAAAAAAATAGATGGTACGCGAAACATGAATTTCATGTACCATCTATTTTTTTATTTTTATAACATACGCGAAGGTTATAGATACTATTTAGGTATATTTATTTGAGAAACGAAAAGAATTAAAGGGTATGATATATGTCACCTTCTAAAGTTTTCCATAAAAACTTTTTATCTTCATAAATCATATAGCCATGTTCAGATTCTTCTTTAGGAATTGACACAGATCCTGGATTTAAATACAAAAAGTTATCATATTCTTCCCAAGCTGGAATATGTGTATGCCCAGTTAACAGAATATCTCCTTTATGTAATTTTGGAGGATTCGCTGGTGAGTTTATGTGTCCGTGGGTTGCGTAGATTGTTTGTTCGTCGATGTATAGAATACAGGATTCACTTAATACAGGAAAGTTTAGTACCATCTGGTCGACTTCGGCTTCGCAGTTTCCTCTCACACAGATCAACTGGTCACTGATGGAATTTAGCATTTTGATGACTTGTTTTGGCGCGTAGTCTTTTGGAAGGTCGTTTCTTGGTCCGTGATAAAGTAAATCTCCTAAGAGAAGTAATTTATCAGGCTGTTCTTTTTTATAAGCTTCCATTAATTGTCTACAATAATAAGCAGATCCGTGAATATCGGATGCAATCATTAATTTCATATGTAAATACCTCAATTCTTTAAAAGTACGATAAAATATCTTTGTTTCAGTATACCACAAAATATGTTAAAATGGTCGGGACGATAAATTTGAGATGATAATTTTAGAAAGGTTTAAAGAATAAAATGAAACGATTAGTATTAGCGGAGAAGCCTTCGGTTGGGCGTGATATTGCGAGAGTTCTTGGCTGTAAGAAGGAAACGCATAGTTATATCGAAGGAAATGATTATATTGTAACATGGGCATTAGGACATTTAGTGTCTTTGGCAGATCCGGAGCAGTATGGAAAAGAGTATAAAGAATGGAATATGGATGTCCTTCCAATGATGCCTAAACACTGGAAATTGACTGTGTTAAAAAAGACATCCAAACAGTTTCAGACAGTGAAGAAACTACTTCTTCGAAATGACATCAAAGACGTGATCATTGCAACTGATGCTGGAAGAGAAGGAGAACTGGTTGCCAGATGGATCTTACAGATGTCAGGAAATAAGAAACCGATCTATCGTTTGTGGATATCTTCGGTAACAGATAAAGCGATCAAAGATGGTTTTGCACATTTAAAACAGGGAAAAGAATATGATAATCTCTTTCGTGCGGCAAGATCAAGGGCAGAAGCAGACTGGTTAGTTGGAATCAATGCGACAAGAGCTTTGACATGTAAATATAACGCACAGTTATCTTGCGGACGTGTGCAGACACCAACGCTGGCAATGATCATGAATCGTGAGCAGGAAATTCGAAATTTCAAACCTCAGAAATATTATGGATATAAGATTTTTGCAACAGGAATGAATTTCACATGGGAAAATCAAAAAGGGAACCAGAGAATTTCCGATAAGAAATGGGCAGAGGAACTTGGAAAGAAATTAAGAGGTCATGATCTTGTGATCACAGAAGTTTCCAAAAAAGAGAAGAAGAATTATGCACCAGAACTTTACGATCTGACAACACTGCAGAAAGAAGCCAGCAAACGCTATGGATTCTCACCAAAACAGACATTAAATATCATGCAGAGCCTTTATGAGCATCACAAAGTATTGACGTATCCAAGAACAGATTCCAGATATTTAACCAATGATATGACAGAGACATTAAAAGACAGGATCAAAGCGTGTCAGAATGGATCATACAAAAAGGCAGCAGCGGCATTATTAAGAAAAGAGATTAAAGCAAGCAGTCGTTTTATCAACAATAAGAAAGTATCCGATCATCATGCGATCATTCCAACAGAACAGTATGCATCCTTGACAAGTTTCAGCTCTGATGAACGAAAGATCTACGATATGGTTGTTGCAAGATTTTTAGCTGTTTTATCTGAACCAGCAATTTCCGAACAACTTTCTGTAAAAGCAAGTGTAAATGGGGAGTTATTCCGTGCAAAAGCAGAGAATATCAAACAAATTGGATGGAGAGAACTTTACGAAGAAGAAACAGGATCAAAAGATATGATCAAAGCAGGAAATATTCCAGTCAAAGGAAAAGAATATTCTGTTGGTACGATCTCTATGACAGAAGGAACAACCAATCCACCAGGACGTTATACTGAAGGAACATTAATTGATCAGATGGATAAAAAAGGTCTTGGAACGGTTGCAACAAGAGCAGATATCATTGATAAACTATTTAACAGTTACCTTCTTGAAAAGAAAGGAAATGAAATTCACATCACATCCAAAGGAAAGCAGTTATTAGAACTTGTTCCAGAAGATCTTAAAAAAGCAGAACTAACCGCTGACTGGGAAAAGAAACTGACAGCAATTTCGAAAGGAAAACAAAATGATCAGAAATTTATGAGAGAAATCTCAGATTATACACAGGCATTGATCAAAGATATTAAAACATCCGATGGAAAATTCAGACATGATAATGTGACAAGACATCGTTGCCCAGAATGTGGAAAATTCTTATTAGAAGTCAATGGGAAACATGGAAAACGTCTGGTATGTCAGGATCGCACCTGTGGGTATAAAAAGACAATTTCAAGGATCACAAATGCAAGATGCCCAGTATGTCATAAGAAAATGGAAATGGTCGGAGAAGGTGAAGGACAGAAGTTTGTATGCGTTTGCGGATATAAGGAAAAACTGTCTGCATTTAAACAGAGAAAAGAAAAACAGGGTTCTGGAATGAGTAAAAAGGAAGTGAACCGGTATTTGAAGAAACAGCAGAAAGAGGCAGAACAGCCAATTAATAATGCATTTGCGGAGGCATTTGCGAAAATTAAACTGTAGGTTGTGTGTTGGATGATCTGTATGTATTCTATTCTGAGACCCATTCGCATTTTATCTTAAAATATAGGATTTCACAGGCTTTCCAACAGGATTGTATTCAGTTTGGTTGTCATAATATTGAATTAATTCATCCAATTCGTTCGCCACTGTTTTCTGTAATACATCAACAGATGTGATCTGTGAAAGGTAGGGAAGGCTATCAAAGTGTTTCCGATATTTTTCATCTCCACCAGTAAAGAAATGTTCCATTGGAGTTCCTAGTCTTTGGGCGTAAGCGCAATAGCGTACTTGATGGTGTTCTAATAGATATTCTTCTTGCCGGATTTTTCGCCCGATCAGGAAGTTCACTGGTTCCGTGTTGGCTGGATTGGATGTCATTTTTACGAGTAGAGATTGGAAGAATGAGGCATCTAACATATTTTTTAAATGTAGATATTCATAAACGAGATCCTCAATTGCAATAACTTTTGAGGAAAATTCAAAGGGGTTTTGTACTAGGATCTGGTTTGCTCCAAAAGTTGTAGCGATTCCGTTTTGGAATATAAATAGTTTTTCTGGATTCCTATGAAGATCTTCGTAAGACTGACCATCTTCTGTTTTGGATGCTTTTGAATCGACGACAGCGACGATTCCATCTTTTGCTTTAAAAATGCCGGTGAATGACATGATAAAATTCCTCATTTCTGTTAAACTGACCCGAAAAGTAAGAATTATCGGGAATTTTTAAAGTTATTATAGCAAAAAAATGACAGAAAGAATACGTTGAATGAAAAACTCATTAATGATATACTGAATCTAATAAAGTCAAAAAGGAGAAAGATCAATGATTAGAATTGGTATTATGGGTTATGGTAACCTTGGACGCGGAATTGAATGCGCGATCAAACAGAATGACGATTTGGAGCTTGTAGCTGTATTTACAAGAAGAGATCCAGCGACAGTCAGCATTTTAACAGAAGGTGCAGCTGTATGTAATGTCAAAGATGTAGAAGATTGGAAAGATAAGATTGACGTTTTAATGTTATGTGGAGGAAGTGCAACAGATCTTCCTGTTCAAACACCAGAATATGCAAAATTATTTAACGTAGTAGATAGCTTTGATACACACGCAAGAATTCCAGAACATTTTGCAAATGTAGATAAAGCAGCAAAAGAAAATGGACATATTGGAATCATCTCTGTAGGTTGGGATCCAGGAATGTTCTCTTTAAATAGAATGTATGCAAACGCAATCCTTCCAGAAGGAAAGGATTACACATTCTGGGGAAAAGGTGTCAGCCAGGGACATTCTGATGCAATTCGTCGTGTAGAAGGTGTCAAAGATGGTAAACAGTACACAATTCCTGTAGAAGCAGCCTTAGAAGCAGTTCGTAATGGAGAAGATCCAGAACTTACAACAAGACAGAAACATACAAGAGAATGTTTTGTAGTCCTTGAAGAAGGTGCAGATGCGAAGAAAGTAGAAGAAGAGATCAAAACAATGCCGAACTACTTCTCAGACTATGACACAACAGTACATTTCATCAGTCAGGAAGAATTAGATCGTGATCACAGCAAGATCCCTCATGGTGGATTCGTATTAAGAAGCGGATGCACAGGATGGGAAAAAGAAAACAAACACATTATCGAATACAGCTTAAAATTAGATTCTAACCCAGAATTTACATCAAGCGTTTTAGTTGCATATGCAAGAGCTGCATACAAACTTTCCAAAGAAGGACAGAGCGGATGCAAGACTGTATTTGATATCGCACCAGCATATTTAAGTGCCAAATCTGGAGAAGAATTAAGAGCTTCTTTGTTATAAAAAGATAAAGAATCAATCGTTCAATAAAATGATTATAAAAAGAAATAAAATATTTCTAAACTGCCTTGATTTCATGTAGAAGGAACGATATAATCTTCTACATGTTATAGAGAAAGAAGGGAGATATTTATGTACCCATATGGTTATTATTTCGACCCAACGTATATTTTGATCATCGTCGGGGTGATCATTACAATGATTGCATCTTCTAAGATGAATTCAACATTCCGAAGGTATTCAAGAGTTCGTTGCCATTGTGGATTAACAGGTTCGCAGGCGGCGCAACGTATTTTAAATCAGGCAGGAATCTACGATGTTTCTGTAGAACGAGTCAGTGGTAATCTTACGGATCATTATGATCCAAAGAATAAGGTACTACGATTATCCGATGCAACTTATGGATCTGATTCCATTGCAGCGATCGGCGTTGCAGCTCATGAATGTGGGCATGCCGTACAACATCAGCAAGGATATACACCATTAAAGATTCGTGGAGCGATGGTTCCAACCGTGAATTTAGGATCTAATTTATCTTGGCTGTTTATTATCGGTGGTGTTGTTCTTGGAATGAACCAGACACTGCTGAATATCGGAATTTTATTATTCTCATTGGCAGTTATCTTTCAGCTGGTAACACTTCCAGTTGAATTTAACGCTTCAGCAAGAGCTTTAAAGATCCTTGGCAATACAGGAATCATGTATGGTGATGAAGTAGCACAGACAAGGAAGGTATTAACTGCAGCAGCACTCACTTATGTGGCAAGTGCAGCAGCGGCAATCCTTAGTTTACTTCGTCTGGTTATTTTATTCGGAGGAAGAGATAACGACTAGAAATATAAATTTGAGAAGAAATCCTGCGTTGCAGGATTTTTTCTTTTCTAAAATAAGGAGGAGATCATGGCACTATGGTATATTTTGCCGGCAATCATCTGGATACCACTTGGAATTTATATATTCCATGTGACCCGAAGGATTCTGACATTATTTCATCTTGATAAGAAGGAGAAAATAAGCAATATTATTTCATTGATCCTGACACTTTGCTGTGTTAGATGGGGATGGATGTTATATGGGCTTGGAGCAGTATTGATCTTTCATTTTCTGGCAGCATGTGGGGTGATGGAGATTGTATGGCAGATTGGGAAAAGAGTCTGTAAAGGTAAAAAGTCTGGGAAAGTTTTAAGATTTTTATATCAAAGCTGCATTCTTGGATTTTTAACAGTTGCAGTGGCAGCAGGATATGGAAGTTATAATATCAAAAATGTAAGACAGACAACCTATAACCTTACAACCAAAAAACAGATAAAAAATGGAATGAAGATTGTTCAGATTTCAGATCTTCATACACCAACAACGATGACAACAGAGAAATTTAAGACATATTGTCGAAAGATTCAGGCACAACATCCAGATATTCTTGCTCTGACAGGGGATATCTTCGATGAAAATACAACAAAAGAAGAGATGCAGATAGTTGCAGAAGAATTAGGACAGATTAAAACAACCTATGGAATCTTTTATGTATTTGGAAATCATGATTATAATTACTACACAAACAAACCGTTTTATACACCGGAGGAATTAAGAAGGACATTAAAAGAAAATGAAATTCATGTACTAGAAGATCAGTCCTATCAGATCAATGATAACTTCCGTATTGTTGGAAGAAAAGATGCAACAGTTGATCGAAAAGATATTAAAGAAGTTGTTGGAGATAAAAAGAAAGATGAATTTGTGCTATTGCTGGATCATCAGCCAAAAGATTTAAAAGAAAACCGTAAAGCCGGCGTTGATCTTTCTTTATCCGGACATACCCATGCTGGACAGATCTGGCCGACAGGACAGCTTGGAGAGCTGATCGGTGTGAATGAGTTAAATTATGGATACCGACAAGATGGAGATTATCAGGTAATTGTAAGTTCCGGAATCGGCGGCTGGGGATATCCAATCCGTACAGGCGGACATTCCGAATATGTAGTTATCACTTTAAATACAAAGAAATAAAGAGGAAAAAATATGGCAGGAAAATTTTATGCAGTAAAAAAAGGAAGAAAACCAGGAATCTACATGTCATGGGATGCATGCAAAGCACAGGTGATGGGATTTCCAAATGCAAGATACAAAGGATTTAAAACAAAAGCAGAAGCGGAAGAGTTTTTAAATCCCGATGCAAACGAATTGATGCAGATTGATGAAGACACATTAGTTGCATATGTGGACGGAAGTTATGATCATTCCCAGAAGAGATTTTCCTATGGAATGGTTTTGATGCATGACGGAAAAGAACGCTATTTTGCATATCCATACATAGATGAAGAACTGGCAACGATGCGTAATGTAGCAGGCGAGATCAAAGGTTCCGAAGCAGCCATGCGTTTTGCAAAAGAAAATGGCTACAAAAAACTTGCAATTCACTATGACTATGAAGGAATCCAGAAATGGTGTACAGGTGAGTGGGCAGCAAAAAAAGAAGGAACACAGGCTTATCAGAGAATTTATGAAGAAATGAAACAGCATGTTCAGATTAAGTTTGTAAAAGTCAAAGGACATTCCAATGATAAATATAACGATTATGCAGATATGTTAGCGAAATCTGCATTAGGAATCGGAGATGGAAGCTTCGAGAAGAAAGAAGATCAGGAGTGGATCAAAGTAAGGTAAAAGAAAAAATCTGGAATTCCTTTGGAATTACACCAAGCTGGATAAATCCAAGTTTCTTGTATAGATGCAGGGCTGCTTTATTACTTGCAACAACCGCATTTTTAGTACATAAAAGTGTTTTTTGCAACAAGGGATCTATTTCAGATGAAAGGAGCTTTTTTGTCATTGTATGAGTGGAGTTTGAATGAATAATGATAGGAGAAGTCATATTGAAAAATAAGTTGTTTTCAGGAGAGTCAATAAACATTGAATATAAAGTTGAAATGCCTAAAAAAAGCGAAAAATATATGAAAACAGTAGTGGCTTTTGCAAATGGAAGAGGAGGACGTATTGTTTTTGGTGTTGATGATGAGCCATGTGAATATCTTGAAATTGATGAAAACGATATAAAAGACTTATGTGACAAGATGAAAAAACAGCAGGCAATTAGACGAATCGGCACTAGTCATAAAGGCTATTGGGAATTGTTGATCAATTTATAAAGAAAGGTATTAAAAACATATGAAAATCCAAATGATCTGCGTCGGAAAAATTAAAGAAGCATATTTAAGAGAACTGATCGATCACTACACAAAGATTATCCGCAAGAAATATGATTTTGAAATTATAGAACTTCCTGACGAGAAAACACCAGATAACGCCAGTGAAAAAGAAGAAGCAAAGATCAAGGAAATTGAAGGACAGAGAATTCTTGATAAGATTCCAGAAGGATCTTTTGTAATTCCTCTCTGTATAGAAGGAACTCCTTATTCCACAGAACAATTCCAGAAGAAATGGAATCAGTGGAACAAGGAGTCCATAAATAATATTACATTTATTATTGGCGGTTCCCTTGGATTATCACCTAAAGTTATATCCAAAGGGAAATTAAAATTAAGTTTTAGTAAAATGACATTTCCACATCAATTAATGCGCCTGATCTTAATTGAGCAGTTAAGCTATCTTTAATCTAAAGCATTTTCGAACATTCGGTAAATTTCCGGGTGTTCTTTTTTTACATTGATCGGTTTTAGATCTTTTGTCACCATACCATGTGTTGTCTTCCCAGTAGCAATCAGATCATCACCTCTTGTAACCTTATAAGAAAACTCTAGACGAACAGGAGACAGCTTGGTAAGATTTACATGAATCTGTAACTGATCCTCATAGAAAGCTGCTTTTTTATATTTGCATTCAAGGCTTGTTAATGGAGTGATGATTCCTTCTTTTTCTACATCTGTATAAGAAATGCCAGCGGCTTTAATAAAATCAGTTCTGGCTACTTCAAACCAAACTGCATAGTTACTATGATGAGCAATCCCCATCTGATCTGTTTCTGCATAACGAACTTCAATCGTTGATATATATCCCATAATTTACGCTCCTTTTCTTTTTGTTTATTGTAAGCATTTTTAAAGAATCTGTCAAAATTTAAAGAAGCTGTACTGTAGCGGTGTTCTTTCCTGATCTACCAATAAGTTTATAGTAAAGGATAAAAGCAATGACTGCGGTAATGATTTCAGCAACCCAGAATGCATGCCATACACCATGTACTCCAACTGCTTTACTTAATATAAATGCTGCAGGAATGATCACAACAACATAACGTAAAAATGAGATCATAAAAGACTGAATACCTTTTCCTAATGCTTCAAATGCACCTGCGGAAACAACGGAAACGGAAGAAGCTACAAATCCTGCACAAATAATGCGAAGTGCGATCGTGCCTTCTGTTAATGTTTCAGGATTGTTTGTAAACATACTCATAAGCGTCTGCGGTATCATAAAACAAATGACAGTTCCAACAGCCATGATTCCAACAACAATCTCAAATGTCATAAGATAGATCTTACGGACACGTGCTGGTTCCTTTGCTCCATAATTATAACTCATAATCGGGCGCATTCCCTGAATCATTCCATTCGCTGTCAGATATAAGAATGTCTGTAATTTGTAATAAACACCAAGAACAACAACATAAGTCTGTGAAAATGATGCTAAAATCGCATTTAAAGCAGACACTAAGAAAGATGGTAATGCCATATTTAAAGTTGCTGGAATTCCGATGGCATATAATCTTTTAATACATGCAGCTTCTGGTTTTAAACAATCTTTTCTGATCTTTACATGAATTGGACGAAATAGATAAACGAATAAATAGATGATCAATGTACTGCTCTGTCCAATTCCAGTTGCAAGTGCCGCACCTTGAATTCCAAGTTTCGGAAAGAAACCGATTCCAAAGATTAAAAGTGGGTCTAATACAATATTTACAATACAACCAGTCATCAAAGCAATCATTGTGATCACCATATTTCCAACTGCCTGAAAAATCTTCTCAAAAGAAATACTTACCATAATAATAGTTGAAAACATTAATGCAATGGTTGAATATTGTAATCCCATTCTGATAACAGTCTGATCTTTTGTAAACATTGCCAAAAATGATGGCATGATCATTAATCCAACAATCGTAAAAATGATTCCATGAATAGTATTTAGAAACAATCCTTGTGTTGCTGCTTTATTGGCTTCTTTTGCTTTCCCTGCGCCAAGACACATTGCAATCACTGCATTAATTCCAACACCAAATCCAACCGCAACTGAGTTGATCAGATTTTGCACTGGATATACAAGAGATAAAGCGTTCATTGCATCTTCACTGATTTTTGCAACGAAGATACTGTCAATGATGTTATACAATGAGTTTACAAACATGGAGATTACCATTGGCAGCGCCATTGATAATAATAATGGTAAAATTGGTTTTTCTTTCATATACGTCTGATCCATAAAATAATTTTCCTCCTTAACAATAAAAAAGAGACAATAGACTTTGCTGTTTAACGATCAGAAACAGTAAAATCTATAGTCTCTTAAAAGACGATATTTAATTTCTATAATATATTTTATTTATTAAAATATGCACCAGGCGGGAGTCGAACCCGCGGCCAACAGCTTCGGAGGCTGCCACTCTATCCACTGAGTTACTGGTACATAAGCTTTATTATATTACAATATATTGAAAAAAATAGCAAGAGTTATTTTGGGTTGGACTGGACTCGCTCCGCTCGATAAGGTATACCCGCAGGGCATTCGTGAATTCATAGTCCTTTGGACTGGACTCGCTCCGCTCGATAAGGTATAATATACTGTAAATTTGCTGTAGGTGGATTGGAGGGATGTTCGTGAAGCTTAGAAAATCTACAGTTGTTGTTATCATTACAAGTTGGATTTTATTTTTTGTAGCAGCTTTTTTAGCTTATGTAAAATTAGATCAGATAAGGCAAGAACGACTTACCAATGAAAAGATTTTTCAACAAACAACACAGAAGAATACCGCACAAAACGTGATCAAGGAAACCAATGATGCAGTGAAAGCAAAAAAGAAAGATCCTGATGCTGAGAAAAAAGCAGTGGAGGATTTTATGAAAACATATTATAAGTTGGTTCAGAAAAATGATCTTACAAATTTGAAATCTATGGTAGAAGATACGAATGAGTTGGAGAAAAATCAAAAAGCTATCCATCAGTATGTGAAAAAATACGATGATCTTACATATCTTGTAAAAAAAGGAGCAGATGATGAATCATTTATTGTTTATGTGACATATAAGATGAAGATTAAGAAGATTGCAACATTGGCACCAGGAATGACATCGTATTATGTAATGAAGAAGGGAGATACTTTTTGTATCTACAATAATCAAAAACATGATACGGATGAGATCACAGATGCAAAAAAAGAAAGCCAAAACAGCAAAGAGATTAAAAAGTTGACAAAGCAGATCAATAAAAAATATGATCAGGCCTTAAAACAAGATAAAAAATTAAAACAATTTTTTGAAGGAAATTAAAATATATGATGAAATTTGAAATCTATATTCTACAGAAGAAATCGCAAGATCCTAAGACGTACCAAGAAGCAATGGGAGAATATCTAAAGCGTCTCGGGGCATATGCGAAAGTTTCTGTAGTGTATAAAAAGAATGCAAAACAAGTAGAGAAAATATTAAAAGAAGCGGGAGAGCATTATCATATCATACCAGGAAAAGACAGTATGACAAGTCCGGAACTTGCACAACTGATCAATGAAAGCTCTGTGCAGGGAATTTCAAAGTTTCATTTTTATATTGGAGATTTAGAATCTGAAGAGACAAAACCATTTCATGTATCTTCCTTTACACAAAGTGGATCACTAACAGGTACGATCATACTAGAACAGATTTATCGTGCTTACCGGATTTTAAATCACCAGCCATATCACAAGTAATACTAGAAAACACTAGAATGGAGTTAGCAAAGATGGAGTTTAAGACACCAACAATTGAAGATAAAGAAGAAATTGACCGATGTATCCTGGCAGATGATACAAGAAGCTGTGATTACGCAACAGCCAATATTATTTTATGGAGTGCATATTATCAGGTGAAATATGCGATCATCGAAGGACTCTTTGTATCGCATACAGATGAAGAAGGCGGTTCTTTCTGCTACCCGATCGGAAAGGGAGATAAGAAAAAGGTATTACAGTCTCTGATGGACGATTGTAAAGAAAAACAGATTCCATTTGTATTGCATGGGGTAACTCATGAAATGGAAGATGAATTTCGGGAAATGTTTGGAGATATTTATGAAATTGAATATGACAGAGATATCTCAGAATATATTTATGACAGAGAAAAACTAGCAACATTATCTGGAAAGAAACTTCATGGAAAGAGAAATCACATCAATCGTTTTAAGGAAAATCATGAATGGTCATATGAACCGCTTTCTGATGAAAATCAGTTAGAAGTACTAGCAATGTTGATGGAATGGAAGTTACAAAACTGTGATCCAGAAGATATTGAGAAACATGATGAGATCTGTGTATCGAAAAACAGTGTGATCAATTATAGAGAATTAGGGCTCGTAGGAGGCGTTTTACGTGCAGAAGGTAAGATCGTAGGATTTTCCATTGGAGAACGCGCATCAAATGAAGATACATTTATCGTTCATATTGAAAAAGCTTTTGCAGATATCCAAGGAGCATATCCAATGATCAATCAGCAGTTTGTCATTCACGAGATGGAGAATTTTAAATATGTAAACAGAGAGGATGATGTCGGAGAAGAAGGACTTCGTAAATCGAAATTATCCTATCGTCCAGTATTTATGGTAGATAAAGGTGTTCTTCGCCTAAAATCAGAAGTAAAGAATTGACACTAGGTGTCTAAAAATGTAGAATTGAAGAAAGGACAAACCATTAGGAGGAATATGTAATGAAACATTTGATTGATCCGATGGATTTAAGTGTGGAAGATATTGACAGATTATTAGACCGCGCTGATGACATCGCAAAGAATCCTGAAAAATATCAGGAAGTATGCAAACACAAGAAATTAGCAACTTTGTTCTTTGAACCAAGTACAAGAACAAGATTAAGTTTCGAGGCAGCGATGCTTGAATTAGGAGGAAGTGTTCTTGGATTTTCTTCCGCAGATTCTTCATCTGCATCCAAAGGAGAAAGTGTGGCAGATACAGCAAGAGTTATTGAATGTTACGCAGATATCATTGCGATGCGTCATCCAAAGGAAGGTGCACCATTTGTAGCATCACAGTATGTAAACATTCCAGTCATTAACGCGGGTGATGGGGGACACAATCATCCAACACAGACATTAACAGACCTTTTAACGATCAGAAGAGAAAAAGGACGTCTTAACAATTTCACGATTGGATTTTGCGGAGACTTAAAGTTTGGAAGAACAGTACATTCCCTGATCAAAGCATTATCAAGATATGAAGGAATTAATTATATTTTAATTTCTCCAGAAGAACTTCAGATTCCTGAATATATTAAGAAAGATGTCTTTGAGAAGAAAGGGATCACATTTACAGAAGTTGATAAGATGGAAGATGTGATGCCTCAGTTAGATATTCTTTATATGACAAGAGTACAGAGAGAACGTTTCTTCAACGAAGCCGATTATGTCAGATTAAAAGACAGCTATATTTTAGATATGGATAAATTAAAGATCGCCAAAGAAGATCTTTCGATTTTACATCCATTGCCTCGTGTAAATGAGATTTCTGTAAAAGTCGATAACGATCCAAGAGCCTGCTATTTTAAACAGGTATTGAATGGGAAACATGTAAGAATGGCATTGATCATGGAATTACTGGGGGTAAGTGCAGATGAACATTGATAGCATTAAGAACGGAATCGTATTAGATCATATTCGTGCAGGCCGCGGAATGCAGATTTATAACAGTCTTGGACTAGATCAGTTAGACTGTAGCGTTGCAATTATTAAGAATGTAAAAAGTAACAAGATGGGAAAGAAAGATATCATCAAGATTTCAGACGCATTTGAAGTGAACTTTGATGTTTTAGGATACATCGATCCAGAAGTTACTGTATGTGTTATTGAAAATGGCAGTGTAAAATCCAAGCATAAAGTAGAACTTCCTGAAAAGATCGTAAATATTGCAAGATGCAAGAATCCAAGATGTATCACATCTGTAGAACAAGAGATCGATCATGTGTTTAAATTAACAGATAGAGAACATCAGATATATCGTTGTGTTTACTGTGAATCTAAACTAAAAAAATAAGCAAAAGAGACAAAGAGGTATCCGTGCATGAAACAAGAAAGCAGAACAAACATAAATCGTGTAAAAAAGGATATCAGCAGTCCGGAAAGCTTCACTCCGCCTGAAGAACTGAAACGACAGCTGATCACAACCATGCAAAGCATTTATGATGAAGAAGATATTGAGGCTGTAGAGCGTGCCTACAAAGTTGCATACAAGGCACATGAGAAGCAGAAACGAAAGTCTGGAGAGCCTTATATCATTCATCCTATTTGTGTTGCGATCATACTTGCAGAATTAGAACTTGACAAAGAAACGATTATGGCAGGGCTGCTTCATGATGTTGTAGAAGATACGGAAACGACCCATGAGGATATTGTCAGAGACTTTGGAGAAGAAGTTGCCCAGTTAGTTGATGGTGTTACGAAGTTAGGACAGTTGAGTTATTCCAAGGATAAGATTGAAGTTCAGGCGGA
The DNA here is from genome assembly GCA_019423795.1 of Clostridiales bacterium. Lineage (GTDB taxonomy): Bacteria > Bacillota > Clostridia > Lachnospirales > Lachnospiraceae > Anaerostipes. The sequence continues at coordinate 32,710 of JAHZAT010000036.1, read as the reverse complement.
GAACTTACGAAAGATGTTTCTTGCAATGGCGAAAGATATCCGAGTGATTCTGATCAAATTAGCGGATCGTCTGCATAATATGCGTACGATGCAGTTTATGCGCCCAGAGAAGCAAAAAGAGAAATCAAGAGAAACGATGGATATCTATGCACCAATCGCACATCGTCTTGGTATTTCAAAGATTAAGGTCGAATTAGATGATCTTGCACTATGTTATTTAAAGCCAGATGTATATGAAGATTTAGAGAAATCGTTAAATTCTGCAAAAGAAGAAAGAGAAGCTTTTATCCAGGAGATCGTAGAAGAAGTGAAAGGTCATATTGATCGTGCAGGAATAAAGGCAGAGATTGATGGACGTGTAAAACACATGTTCAGCATTTATAAGAAGATGGTCAACCAGCATAAGACGATCGATCAGATTTATGATCTATTTGCAGTAAGAATTAAAGTTGATACTGTCAAGGACTGCTATGCAGCTCTTGGAATCATTCATGAGATGTATAAACCAATTCCAGGAAGATTCAAAGACTATATTGCAATGCCAAAACCAAATATGTATCAGTCACTGCATACAACACTGATCGGACCAGAAGGACATCCATTTGAGATTCAGATCCGTACTTTTGAGATGCATCGTGTGGCTGAATATGGTATTGCAGCTCATTGGAAGTATAAAGAGAATAATAATACCAAGGGACTTAACAAAGAAGAAGAGAAATTAAGTTGGTTAAGAGAAGTGCTGGAATGGCAGCGTGACATGGATGATAACAAGGAATTTTTAAGTCTGCTTAAGACAAACTTAGACCTTTTTGCAGAACAGGTATATTGTTTTACACCAAATGGTGACGTTAAAAACCTTGCAAATGGTTCCACACCAATCGATTTTGCTTATTCCATCCATAGTGCGGTTGGTAATAAGATGGTTGGTGCGAGAGTTAATGGAAGACAGGTTCCATTTGATTATCATTTGCAAAATGGTGACCGTGTAGAAATCATTACATCCCAGAACTCGAAAGGACCGAGCCGAGATTGGTTAGGTCTTGTAAAATCAGCACAGGCAAGAAGTAAGATCAATCAGTGGTTTAAAAGACAGTTTAAAGAAGAGAATATCGTAAGGGGTAAGGACCTTCTTGAAAAATATTGTAAAAGTAAAAGTATCAGACTTTCTGAATTGATGAAGCCGGAATATATTAAGAAAGTTGAATTAAAGTACGGCTTTAAAGACTGGGATTCTGTATGCGCAGCAGTCGGACATGGTGGATTAAAAGAAGGTCAGGTCATCAATAAGATGCAGGAAGAAGACCGTAAGATCAAGAAACAGAAGATCACAGATGAACAGGTCTTAAAGAAAACGACAGAAGCAGCACAGGCAGCAGCGGCAAATCCAGAGAAGAAGAAAGATAAGAAATCAAAAGGTGGGATTGTGGTACGAGGTGCTAACGATGTTGCTGTTCGTTTCTCAAAATGCTGTAACCCAGTACCTGGAGATGAAATTGTTGGATTTATTACAAGAGGACGTGGAATTTCTATTCATAGAACAGATTGTATTAATCTGCTGAATATGCCAGAATCAGACAGGGCACGTTTGATCGAAGCAGAATGGCAGGTAAGTGAAGCTGATACAACGCAGACATATACAACAGAGATTAATATCTATGCGAATAATCGGAAAGGCCTTCTGGCAGAAGTTTCTAAGATTTTCTTAGAACTTGATATTGATATCATTACGATCAATGTATCAAACAATAAGAAAGGAAGAGCAACGCTTAGTATGTCATTTGATATCACAGGCGTAGAGCAGCTGAATCGTATCATTGCCAAGATCAGGAATGTGGAAGGCGTGATCGATATCGAAAGAACAGCAGGATAGGTGATAATATGAGTGAAACAACATTACGACTAGACAGACCACTTAAGATGGTAACGATCTGTCTTGGACAGATGCAGACAAATTGTTATATCGTTGAGAATACAAAAACAAATCAGGCGTTCGTGTTTGATCCAGGTGATCAAGGAGAGCGCATTATGGATACATTAAAAGAGGATGGCATGGAACTTGCAGGTGTATGCCTGACTCATGGACATTTTGACCATGTGATGGCACTCCCATATCTGATGGAGCAAAAACCAGATCTTAATGTCTATCTTTACGAAAGTGAGGCAGAAGTACTTGCAAGTCCTGATCTGAATCTTGGATCTATGATGGGAATGAATCTTTCCTTAAAGGCAAATCATCTGGTGAAAGATGGAGAGATCATTGATGTACTGGGAACAAAGGTAAAATGTATTCATGTTCCAGGACATACAAAAGGCGGTGTTTGTTATTATTTTGCAGATTATGGATGGCTGATCTCAGGAGATACATTATTCCAGATGAGCATTGGAAGAACTGATTTTCCAACAGGTAATCTGAATGATCTTTTAACAGCGATCAGAGAGAAATTATTTGTTTTGCCGCCATGGACCAAAGTATTATCCGGTCATACACCACCAACAACGATTGAGGAGGAAAGCAGAAGTAATCCGTTTCTGCAATAGATTATGATTGGATTAATTCAAAACAAGACAATTTATGAATATGATATCAGAAGTTTAATATTGGCATTTATGCTCGGAGAGAAGATAGAATTGACGGATCACGTCGATTCTATCTACGATTTTATATTGGAAGTTCAATATAAAGATCAAGAAATCAATATGAAACTGTACAAGAAAGGTGAATTAGAAAATGAGATTCAGCTCTTTGGCGATTACGAAGATAAAAAGCTTTTCAAAAATCAGATGAAACGAGAAATTTATCAGTTATTTTCAAAAGCATTGAATAAACAGCTACCATGGGGGACATTAACTGGAATCCGTCCGACAAAGATTGCTTTTGATGGATATAAAAAAGGAGAAAGCAGCGAAGAAATCATTCATAAGTTTCAGAAAGATTATCTGGCTTCCAAGGAGAAAGCAAGTCTTTGTACAGAAACTGTACAAAAAGAGAGAAAACTTTTAAAAACATTTCCATACAAAGAAGGATACAGTTTATATGTAGGAATACCATTTTGCCCAAGTACATGTCTGTACTGTTCATTTACATCGTATTCGATCGATCAGTACGAGAATATTGTACAGGATTACTTAGATGCATTATTTAAAGAACTTGATTTTGTAAAGCAGGCGTATGCGTACAAAGAACTCCAGACAATGTATATCGGAGGTGGAACACCGACATCATTAAATGAGCAGGATCTGGAATATTTGTTATGTGAGATCAACAAAAGATTTCCGCTGTCAAAGATAAAAGAAATCACAGTGGAAGCAGGAAGACCGGATAGTTTAAATCTTGAGAAATTAAAAATTTTAAAGAAATACGGAGTTACGAGGATCAGCATCAATCCACAGTCAATGAATGATAAAACATTAAAACTGATCGGAAGGAATCATGTATCCAAAGATATCAAAGAGAAGTTTAGAATGGCAAGACAGGCAGGAATTGACAATATCAATATGGATATGATCTGCGGACTTCCAGAGGAAGGAATGGAAGAACTTTCCTATACATTAGAAGAGATCAAGAAACTTGATCCAGAAAGTTTAACGGTTCATGCACTTGCGGTGAAACGATCATCAAGATTAAACCGTATGAAAGATACATATCATTTTGGAGCAACCGAAGAGATGGTATCTTACGCAGCCAGGTGTGCAAGAGATATGCAGATGGAACCATATTATTTATATCGACAGAAGAATATTCCAGGGAACCTTGAGAATGTCGGTTTTTCAAAAAAAGGAAAAGAATGTCTTTACAATATTTTGATTATGGAAGAATTACATGATATCATAGCAGTTGGTGCAGGAACATCTTCAAAGATCGTACATCAAGAAGATCATCAGGTGGACCGCATCGAGAATCTTAAGGATATTAAGCAGTATATTACACGAATTGATGAGATCATTCATAGAAAAGAATTAAAGATGATCTAAACAGGAGTTTTATTATGGCAATCAGTTATGGACGAACAGATATCGAGACACCGATCCATGCAGATATAAAAGAAACATTAAGTCATGGGATCATTGTCAGTAATTTAGCTTATCTTGTTGGAAAGGAATTGGGACTTTCAGAAGGGATATGCCACGATCTTGCAGTTGCAGGGATGGTACATGATCTTGGAAAAGTAAGACTTAATTTCTATATGAATGAGAAAGTGGAAGACGAGATTCTGGCCGTTGATGAAACAAGGTATATGAGAATGCATCCATCGATCGGATATGCGATCCTTGCAGATTATGATTATGATCAGACAGTCTTAGATGCTGTATTATATCATCATGAACACTACGATGGTACTGGTTATCCACATAATCTGGTCGGAAAGCAGATTCCATTGGTTGGAAGGATCATGCATGTATGCGATATTTTCGGCGCATTGATCTCAAATCGTGATTACAGGGAAGGATTTGATGTTGAGACTGCACTCGATATCATGATCGATGAAGTAAAGAATTTTGATATGAAAGTATTTTTAGCATTCCAGAGAGTTGCATTTTCTGATGGAGTTATGGAAACTGTGATAGGAAAAGGCAATCTGGATGATTTATTTGAGGAGGAACAACAATGATTACACAGGCACCAAGAGGAACAAAAGACTGGTTTGGAAAAGACATGGACCAGCGCACATATTTAGAGAATATGTTTAAAGAATTATGCGCATCCTATAATATTCACGAGATCATCACACCAGTATTCGAACATACAGAACTTTTCCAGAGAGGTGTTGGAGAAACAACGGATGTGGTTCAGAAAGAGATGTATACATTTGAAGATAAAGGACACAGAAGTATTTCCTTAAAACCAGAAGGAACCGCAGGAGCGATCCGTGCATATTTACAGAATGGACTTGCAAATGAACCACAGCCAATCAAGATGTTTTATATCACACCAGCTTTCCGTTATGAAAAACCACAGAGCGGGAGATTAAGACAGCACCATCAGTTTGGAGTTGAGTTCGTTGGAGCAGAAAGCCCATTAGCTGAAGTAGAACTGATCACATTAGTATCTACTTTCATTAAAAAGATTGGATTAAAAGATGCAAAATTACACATCAACAGCATTGGCTGCGAACACTGCCGTAAGGAATACAATAAAGCCTTATTATCATATTTAAAAGAGCATGAAGAACATTTATGTCCTACATGTAGAGAACGTATGGAAAAGAATCCATTACGCGTTATCGACTGTAAAGTACCAGAATGTAAGGAAATTGTTAAAGATGCGCCAAGAACGATCGACTACTTAGACGATGAATGTAAGGCACACTTTGAAGAATTAAAGAGCTTGTTAGAAGCACTGAATATTCCATATGAAGTTGACACAGAGATCGTTCGTGGACTTGACTACTATACAAAGACAGTCTTTGAATTTGTAAATGAAGATGGATTTACATTATGTGGTGGTGGACGTTACGATAATCTTGTTCATGAGATTGATGGAAAAATATCTATGCCATCTGTTGGATTTGGTATGGGTGTAGAAAGAATTCTATATTTCTTAGAAGAAGAAGGTGTTGATCTCCCATGCACAAGAGATATTGATCTTTATGTAGGAATTCTTGGACAGGAAGCAAAAGCGAAAGCTTACCAGATCGTTGTAGATCTTCGCAATCAGGGATTTGTTGTAGAAACAGATTATCTTGGAAGAAGCGTAAAAGCTCAGATGAAATATGCAAATAAGCTGAATGCCAAGAATACAATTATTATTGGTGATGATGAGATTGCCAAGAATGAAGGAAATGTTAAAAATATGGAAACAAGAGAGATTACAACAGTTTCTCTTGATAAGATTGCAGATTGTTTAAAATAAAATTATGCTTTCTTGTACTAGTTCGTGACATTTTTGACAAAATCATATATAATGAGTAATGATTACAGGAAAGGAGGTAACAATGCATGAGTGAATATGCAATCGTGGCACCAGAAGACTTCGACCAGAGCGTATTTCGTCTGATCGGTAAGGAATGGATGCTTGTTACTGCAAAGAATCAAGAAGGAAAAGTAAACACAATGACTGCCTCATGGGGTGGTTTCGGTGTTATGTGGGGAAAGAATGTTGCTGTGACAGTTCTAAGACCACAAAGATATACAAAAGAATTCATTGATCAGTCAGAATCATTTACATTATCTTTCTATGATGATACATTCAAGAAGGATTTAAGCTATCTTGGAAGCGTATCAGGAAGAGATGAAGACAAGATCGCAAAGACACGTCTGACACCAACAGATGCGAATGGGATTCCATTTTTTGAGGAAGCAAAGATCGTACTGATCTGTAAAAAATTATATTCTCAGCCAATGGATCCAGCAGGATTTGTTGATAAATCTTTAGATGAACAGTGGTATCCTAATGAGGATTATCATGTACTTTACGCTGCAGAGATCGAACAGATCCTTGTAAGAAAAGATTCATAAAAGAATATACAAGGCAGAACCAGAGATTGGGCTCTGCCTTTCGTACAAAGTGAAAAGGATGAAGGAGGAAATTATATCATGGCAGAATCAATGTCAGGTTTAGCCAGATCCCACCGATGTACAGAGGTAAGCAACAAACTTATCGGAACAGAAGTCACTGTCATGGGATGGGTACAGAAACGAAGAAATTTAGGAAGTCTTATTTTTGTAGACTTAAGAGACCGTTCAGGAATCTTACAGTTAGTCTTTGATCAGGAAGTATTATCCGAGGAAGACTATAATAAGGCAAACTCTCTAAGAAGTGAGTATGTCGTTGCAGCAGTAGGTACTGTAGAGAAGAGAAGTGCAGCGATCAACGAGAATTTAAAGACAGGAGATATCGAGATCAAGGTACATACACTGCGTATCTTATCAGAATCAGAAACTCCTCCATTTCCAATTGACGAGAATCAGACAGTCAAAGATGAACTTCGTTTAAAATATCGTTATCTTGATCTTAGAAGACCAAATCTTCAGAGAAACTTACGCATTCGTAATGATGTAACAAGAATGGTGCGTAATTTCTTAGGTGATGAAGGATTCTTAGAGATCGAGACACCAATCTTAGGAAAGAGTACACCAGAAGGGGCAAGAGATTACCTTGTACCAAGTCGTGTCCATCCAGGAGAATTTTATGGACTTCCACAGTCACCACAGTTATTTAAACAGCTGTTAATGTGCTCTGGATTTGATCGTTACTATCAGATCGCGAAATGTTTCCGTGATGAAGATTTACGTGCAGACCGTCAGCCAGAGTTTACACAGATCGATATGGAACTTTCATTTGTTGACGTTGATGATGTCATCGATGTAAACGAACGTCTGTTAAAGAAGATTTTTAAAGAAGTATTAGATATTGATGTACAGCTTCCTATGCTTCGCATGACATACAAAGAAGCAATGGACCGCTTTGGATCTGACAAACCAGATATGCGTTTCGGAATGGAACTTACAAATGTATCCGAGACAGTAGCTGGATGCGACTTTATGGTATTTAAAGGAGCATTAGAAAATGGTGGATCAGTCAGAGGATTAAATGCCAAAGGTTTAGGAGATCTTGGACGTAAGAAGATCGACGGATTCGTTGATTACGCAAAAGACTTCGGAGCTAAAGGTCTGGCATACATTCAGTTAAAGAGTGATGGAACAGTGAAATCATCCTTCGCCAAATTCATGAAAGAAGAAGAGATGGATGCACTGATCAAAGCAATGGATGGAGAAGCAGGAGACTTATTATTATTTGCTGCAGACAAAGATAAAGTTGTCTTTGATGTTCTTGGTAATTTAAGACTTCACATTGCAAAACAGTACGATATGATCGATAAATCCCAGTACAAGTTCTTATGGGTAACAGAATTCCCATTACTTGAGTGGAGCGACGAACAGAACCGTTACACAGCAATGCATCATCCATTTACAATGCCATTTGAAGAAGATCTTGAATTCATCGATGAAAGACCAGGAGATGTCCGTGCGAAAGCATACGATATCGTATTAAATGGTACAGAACTTGGTGGTGGATCTATCCGTATCCATCAGGATGATATTCAGGAGAAGATGTTTGAAGCTCTTGGATTTACAAAAGAAGATGCACACAACCGCTTCGGATTCTTATTAGATGCATTTAAATATGGAGTACCACCACATGCTGGTTTAGCTTATGGTCTTGACCGTCTTGTTATGTGGTTAACAGGAGAAGACAGTATTCGTGATGTCATCGCCTTCCCGAAAGTTAAAGATGCATCTTGTCTGATGACACAGGCTCCAGGACCGGTTGATACATTACAGTTAGAAGAACTTGGAATTGAACTTTCAACACCAGAGGAGGAATAATCAGATGGAGAAAATGTTATTTAGCGGTGTTCAGTCTAACTCTGAAGTTGCACTGATCGCAATCAAAGGAATCAAAAACCAGCCTGGAATCGCAGCCAAAGTTTTTGGTGCCATTGCAGAAGAAAAAATCAACGTGGAACTGATCCTTCAGTCTATCGGACGAGGAGAGAACAAAGACATCTCTTTTGTTGTAGCACAGGATGAAGCAGATCATGCCGTTGAAACATTAAAGAAAGCATTTGATGAAGCAGATTATGATGAGATCATTAGTGACAAAGAAGTTGGAATCGTATCCATCGTCGGAGCAGGAATGATGTCTAATAGTGGAGCAGCATCTAAGATGTTTGAAGCATTATATAACCGTGGAATCAACATCCACTTAATCTATACATCAGAGATCAAGATCACAGTTTTGATCAAACAAAGCCGCGTAGAACGTGCAGTGGAAGCGTTAAAAGAACAGTTCCAGGAATAATCAGATAAATCAAACGATCAATAAAAAGATCAGACAGATAGACATAACATACGAGACATAATATTATTTTACATAACATATAAAGGAGAAAACTATGTTTGATTTTAGCGAAGTAAAAAACTACGATCCAGAATTAGCAGAAGCAATGGAAAACGAATTAACAAGACAGAGAACAAATCTTGAGTTGATTGCATCTGAAAACCTTGTTTCAAAAGCTGTTATGGCTGCAATGGGAAGTCATTTAACAAACAAATATGCAGAAGGATATCCAGGAAAACGTTACTATGGTGGATGCCAGTATGTAGACGTTGTAGAAGATCTTGCAAGAGAACGTGCCAAAGAATTATTTGGATGTGAATATGTAAATGTACAGCCCCATTCTGGAGCACAGGCTAACATGGCAGTATTTTTCGCAGTATTAAATGTCGGAGATACATACATGGGAATGAGCTTAGACCATGGTGGACATTTAACACACGGAAGCCCAGTCAACATGTCTGGTAAAAACTATCACTGCGTACCATACGGAGTAAACGAAGAAGGATTCATCGATTATGATGAAGTAGAAAGAATTGCATTAGAATGCAAACCAAAGATGATCATCGCTGGTGCAAGCGCATATGCAAGGGAGATCAACTTCAAACGTTTCCGTGAGATCGCTGACAAAGTTGGAGCTGTTTTAATGGTAGATATGGCTCATATCGCAGGATTAGTTGCAACAGGATTACACCAGAGTCCAATCCCTTATGCTCATGTAACAACAACTACTACACATAAGACATTAAGAGGACCTCGTGGTGGAATGATCATGTGCAGCAACGAAGTGAACGAAAAATATAACTTCAACAAAGCAATCTTCCCAGGAATCCAGGGTGGACCATTAATGCACGTAATTGCTGGTAAAGCTGTAGCATTTAAAGAAGCATTAGATCCATCATTTAAAGATTATATGAAACAGGTTGTGAAGAATGCAGATACTCTTGCAAATGCACTGATCGAAGAAGGATTCGATATCGTATCTGGAGGAACAGACAACCACTTAATGTTAGTAGACCTTAAGAAATATGGTCTGACAGGAAAAGAAGCTGAAAAAGTACTTGATTCTGTACATATCACATGTAACAAGAACACAGTACCAAACGATCCAAAATCTCCATTTGTAACATCAGGATTACGTCTTGGAACACCAGCTGTTACAACACGTGGACTGAAAGAAGACGATATGAAAGTGATCGCAAAAGCTATCCGTCTGACATTATTAGATAAGAAGCTTGATGAAGCAAACGAATTAGTATTAGGATTAACAAAAAAATATCCAATCTATGAATAATCCATCATAGTGTTGGATTTGGAGGCAAAAATTAAAATGAGGATTACAAAGAAACAAGGGGGAATCATAGGAGGTGTCGTAGCGGTTGTTTTAATAGCAGCCGCTATCGGTGTCCATGCCCATTATCAGAACCGTTGGTATCCGGGGAGTACATTTAACAAGGTTGATGTGTCAGGAATGACATACGAAGAATCAGTGAAGAAAGTAAAGAAATCCCTTGATTCTTACAAGTTAAAGATCAAGGGAAGAAATAAAGGGCAGGAAATGATTTCAGGAAAAGAGATTGATCTTGCTTTTACTTCTGAAGAAAAAGTCAAAGAAGCATATGATGCGCAGCACAAGAAAAGTGTATTCTCAGCATTCTTTGGTGGATCAAAGACAAATGTTACAGCAGTAACATTATCAGAGAAGAAATTAAATAAAAAATTAAAACAGTCTGTATTAGTAAAAGGCAATGATTCTTATAAGATTACAAAACCGGTTGATGCAACAATTACATATGATACCAATAAGAAGTATGGTGTGATTCAGAAAGAAGACAAAGGAAACTATCTCAATCGAAAAGAATTCTATAATGCAACAAAGAGATCTGTAGAATCCTTAAGTAAAACATTGAATTTAACAGATGAGAAAAACAATCCAGATGTCTATGTGAAACCAGGTTTATATCATGATGATGAGCAGTTAAAACAAATGCAGACAACTTATAACGAATACCTTTTTCATTTTATCCAGTGGGATATGGGAAATGGTGTAAAGGAAACATTAGGACCAGATGCATTAAAAGATTGTATCACAGTGAACACAAAGAAACGAACAGTAAAATTAAGCCAAGCAAAAGTTGAAAAATGGCTGGAAAGTTTTTGCTTAAAATATAAGACACAGGGAATTGCCAGAACATTTAAGACACATTCAGGTAAGAAAATCAAAGTCAGTGGTGGAGACTATGGATGGCGTATTGATTATGATAAAGTTATCGCACAGACAATGAAAGCGTTAAAGAAAGCACCAGAAGAATCTGCGATCAAAGCCTATGAGAAAGACCCTTCCAAGGAGAATGAACAGGCTTTACTTACAAGCTTAAAACCAGTCTACAGCCACAAAGGATATCGTATGGATTATACGAACAAGCAAAATGACTGGGATACACAAAACTACAGTGAAGTTGATCTGTCAGCACAGGAAGTTTTCGTCTACAAGAAAGGAAAACTTGTATTCAGCACAACCTGTATCACTGGAAAAGCAACACCAGATCGTATCACAAGAACTGGTGTTTATGACATCAAAGAGAAGAAACTTACAAAGACATTAACAGGTGCGGATTACAGTGTTCCAACAAGATACTGGACAAGGATCATGTGGACAGGAACAGGATATCATTACAGCAGCAGAGGAGACTGGGGAAGCTGGTCACCAACGTATTATAAGACGAATGGATCTCATGGATGTGTTAACTTAACATTATCAGATGCAAGATCTGTATATAACCTGACGAAGATCGGAGATCCTGTATTTATTCATTATTAAAAGAAAGAAAAAGAGGTTTCAATCGATGAGAAATCAATATGAAAAACAGGAAAAAGTATTATGGTATGCACAGATCATAATCTTTCTAGGAGTTTTGGCAACTTGGTTTAATCATATGGATATGCATACATTTTATACGATCAATATCATTTTATCAGTGATCTCGATCATTTCTCTGACGCTGGATCGCTTTTACTTTAGTGAGAAGATCGGGCAGAAAGTGCATAATTCTTATTCTGTTGCATATGGATTACTAGTGATCTTTACGTTACTACTGGTAATTCAGTATGCGGGGATATTAAAGATCGATCTGATCATGCAAGAAGAGACAAAGATGATCTGGGCATTAACACCAGCATTGAGTCTTCTTTGGAAGACGAAATTCATCGCCTTCCGTGAATGGGATCAGCGTTAGAAGAAAGAGTTTGTTGCTGAAGAACAGATTTATAAAAGGCTCTTGGCGTTATGCCGAGGGTCTTTTTAAACATTTCAGAGAAATAACTGCTGCCAGAGAAACCATACATCTTAGCGATATCTGTTATCTTTTTCTCATGTTTGATGATCTCAGACAAGCTCATATGAATACGAAGCTGATTCAGATAATCCACAGGACTTAGATGAACATTTCTTTGAAAGAGTCGGCAGCATTCACTATTGCTTAGATGGCAGTAAGAAGCAATATCAGCGAGTGTATGCTTTTGGTCGATCGTTTTATTGAGATATATCATCACATCTTTCATACGTTCCAAATCTCTGGATTCTTTTAAGGACAGTTCTTTGGAGAGATTCACATTATGAAAGATATAATAAAAGATCTCGTTTACAAAATGGTTGATCTTCAGTTCATAACCATCAACAGGACGGTCACAGATATCATTCATTTTACGAATCATTTCAAGAATATATTTCTGCCAAGGAATTTTTGGTACAAGTGTCTGGTATCCAAAAGAAGGCTGATCGATCAGGGGTCGGATATATTTCTGATACAAAGGATTGTTTTCGGTCTGAAATAAGACGGATGGTGAAACACGATAAATGACAAAGTGGCAGTCATAAGATTGATAAGTACAAGCCGAATAAATCTCATTCATGTTGATAAAAAATCCCTCACCGGAAGATACCAAGAAAGCCTTTTGGCGGATACGAAATTCCATAGTGCCAGAGAGAAGATAGATAAATTCAAAATGACAACTTATACGCGGAAATAAAAATCCACCAGGGATCTGTCGGATTTCAAGAATCTTTCGATCAAAAGAAACACCATCACTAAGTCTGCCGGCAGGATAAGAATGTATGGATGCATCATAAATATCATAAATCATAGAAAAACCTCATAAAATCAAAATTGTTATAATAAATGTCGAAATATGTCATAATCTAGTTTGATTTTACTATGATTGTTATAAAAAAACAAGCACTGACAGGTAATATATACCATATCAGTGCTTACTTTTTATTCAGAATCTAAAGCATCAGACGTATTTTCGCTGTAACATATAAAGCATAATAAGATTGACTATGATTCCTGCAATGCATATGATATAGCATAAAATACGAAGTGGCTGACTTTTTATTTTTTCAAATAATTTTGATAAGATCCATATTTGTGCCATATAGAAAATAAAATAAATACGTGTTCCAGATGCAAGCATCGTAGGAGAGAATAATAATGTAAAACGAGAGATCAGTCCACCAAAGTAAATACTAACGAGACAGAAACTTTGCTCATATTGTTTCACTCCATATTTTGTGTCATCACGGAAGATGTAAAAAATAGAAATCAACATACAGATAAGATAGATTACAGATAATACAAAAAGAATCATCTGCATAAGAATCTGAGAGGATGATTTCATTGTTACTTCTGGAAGCACATAATTTAGATTATGTTTTTTCAAAATGCTAAACCAGCCATAATATGCGGTCAATAATAAGCTGATGACAAAAGGAACTGTGCCGATCAGTTTATATAACAGATTGAAACGCTGATCCGAAATTATGATACATGCAATAAGAAAACCTAACAATAGAAAGATCATATTTGGAATAGAAGTAAAATGTTGAATCGTTGATACAACACAAAGCTGCAATTTCCTGAAAAATGATAATTGTGCATAATCAGGCATCCACTGTGTAATCTCTTTTGCAATTCGATTTTGATTCCCTGGGCAGATCAATACATTAACGATTCCTGCGATCGATAGCAGAAGAGACCAGATGATAACCTTTCGATTTTTGATTAGTCGGCGTCTATAATAAAATAGGTGATCATAAACAAAGAATAACAAAACCGCCAATAAAAACAGACAGGAAATAAGTTCACTGTTTGCGGCATATATCAATAACAACGAATATAAAAGAAATTGTGGAACGTTTAAGTCAGCTTGACTGACAAGTTTCATAAACAAATAAAAAGCAGCAAGTCCAGCTGTAAACGGCCACAAATAGTTTGTCGTTGTTGCGATCCATCCAGCAGAAGCAAGATGGATCAGCGGATAAGAACAAATACAAGTCAGCAAAAATAATTTCTTATCTGTATATATGGACATCATATAAAATACTGCTATAAAACAGATGCAGTCAATGATCTTCCATAAAATAGAAGGCAGGACTGCCATAAGATACATTGGAAATTCGAGAATAAAACGCGAACTCCAATTCATCCATCGCCATTTAAGAAGCGATAAAATATCATAATGATAGCTGATCAGTTTTGCCCGAAAATGAATTTCATCTCCGAAAACAGGTTTTATATAAACATGGACGAGTATCATAAAAACAGCGAGTAACAAAAAATAAATATAATTTTTTTTAGATTTCATAAAAGTTCTCTCTTTATGTAGTTATTAAGAAAAATCTAATATCCTAAAGATTCTCCTACAAGAATGATTTTAATACGGCCTCTCATTGCAGCACTCTGACGACGTGTTACAACAATCTGGCTGCAGATGCAAGTATCACCATAGCAGTCACCACAACGACCAGTCATAGAACAAGGAGTTTTAAGTCCAAGACGAAGAGTGTTTGGAGGACTGGCAAAGTTGCGGACTCTCTTTATACCATCTTCTACATCATTGACAACCTTATTCATACCAACGATCATGATCACATTCTTAGGTCCATAAGTTAAACATGCAACACGGTTACCAGTACCATCAATATTGATCAGTTCACCATCAAGCGTGATCGCATTGGAACTCATTAGATAGTAATCAGCTAATACTGCTTTAGAAAAGATCTCACGCTGCTCGTCATAATTTTTTGCAACAGAACGGTCAATGATTTCATAGTTACCATTCTTCACTGCATCCATTAAACCGATTTCAGAAATACTCATGGAACCACCCCAAGTAACAGAAGAACCTTCTTCTATGTAACTTAAAGCTTTCGTAAGTGCATCTTCCTTTGTCTCGCAGAAGACACCCTCCATATTTCTCTTTTCCAGACCTTTGATAATCGTCTGTGCACGAAGTTTTGTTGCTTCATTTAAAAACATTTATATCATCCTTTCCATATAAAGTTAAAATGGGACCTATCCTTTAAAATCCCATAAATCAAAATTCATTATATCATGTTTCAAAACAATATGATATAATATTATGTAAAACTTTTAGAAAGAGGTATTTTTTTGAAAGCACTATTTATCACAGAAAAACCAAGTGTCGCCAGAGAATTTGCAGCGGCACTTAACATAAATGCAAAAAACAGAGACGGATATATGGAAGGAGACAAGGCAGTTATCACATGGTGTGTCGGACACTTAGTCACCATGTCCTACCCAGACCAGTACGATCCTGCGTTAAAGAAATGGGACTTAGAAACCATTCCATTTATTCCAGATACATTTAAATATGAAACGATCCCAGGAGTACAAAAACAGTTTGATATCGTATCATCTCTCCTAAACCGAGAAGATATCGATACGATCTACGTCTGCACCGACTCGGGACGAGAAGGAGAATACATTTACCGCCTAGTAGACCAGCAGGCAAATGTCAGCAAAGACAAGAAGAAAAAACGTGTCTGGATCGACTCCCAGACAAAAGAAGAAGTCATCCGAGGGGTAAAAGAAGCGAAAGACTTAAGCGAATACGATAATCTTGCTGCAGCCGCATATCTAAGAGCCAAAGAAGACTATTTAATGGGAATCAACTTCTCAAGAGTTCTGACACTCAAATACGGTTGGACCCTTGGAAACTATTTAAATCAAAAACGAAGCTTAGTCGTAGCCGTCGGGCGAGTGATGACCTGCGTTCTCGGAATGATCGTAAAGAGAGAACGAGAGATCCGAACCTTTGTGCCAACCCCATTTTACAGAATCTTAGGACACTTTGACTGTCAGGGATTTCAGGTAGAAGCGGAATGGAAAGCGGTCAAAGGATCAAAATACTTTGAATCAAATAAGCTATATAAAGACAATGGATTCCTAGACAAGAAAGACGCACAGGAATTTATCAAATATTTGGAAGACGGCAGCAACAACGAAACAATCGTTGTATCATCTTCCAAACGACAGGAAAAGAAGAATCCGCCATTATTATATAATCTTGCAGAATTACAGAATGAATGTTCCAAACGATTCAAATTAAGTCCAGATGAGACATTAAAAGTTGTCCAGGACCTATATGAAAAGAAACTGGTTACATACCCAAGAACCGATGCCAGAGTCTTATCAAGTGCAGTCGCTAAAGAGATTTATAAAAATATCGGAGGTTTAAATAACTACGCTCCATTATCAGGCTTTGCAAATGAGATCATGCAAGGCAAGAAATATCAGGGAATGATCAAATCCAAATACGTGGATGACAAAAAGATCACCGACCATTATGCGATCATTCCAACTGGACAGGCAGTGAACAGCTTATCAAGAATCTCAGAGATGGGACAGAAAGTCTACGATGTGATCGCCAGAAGATTCCTAAGCATCTTTATGCCGCCAGCTGTGTACTTGAAGATCAAATTAGAGACACAGACCAAAGGCGAAGCATTCTTTGCAAACTTTAAGATGTTAAAGGACCCAGGATATTTAAAAGTCACTGGAATGGGCGGCCAGAAAAAAGAAGTTGCATTAACAGAAGAACAGATCAATGCAATCTCATCGTTAAAGAAAGGTATGAAACTACCAGTCAAAGAATACAAGATCAAAGATGGAACAACATCCGCACCAAAACGATACAACTCAGGTTCTTTGATCCTTGCCATGGAAAATGCAGGACAGCTCATTGAAGATGAAGATTTAAGAGAACAGATCAAAGGAAGCGGAATCGGAACGAGTGCGACAAGAGCCGAGATTGTCAAGAAACTTGTGTCCAATAAATACATCGCATTAAATAAAAAGACACAGATCGTAACTCCAACGTTAACTGGAGAGATGATCGTAAACGTTGTCAGTGCATCCATTGGATCACTCCTAAACCCAACCTTAACTGCAAGCTGGGAAAAAGGATTAACCTACGTGGCAGAAGGAACCGTCACAGAAGAAGAGTACATGCAGAAGTTAGACAAGTTTGTCACCCAGAAGACAAATATCGTCAAACAAAATAACTTCCAGTATCAGTTAAGACAATCCTTTGATCAGATCGCACCATATTATCAGAAGAAAAAATAAACGAAGAAAAATAAAACAATATTCATAAAAACACCTTCTATCACATATATTTGGATTATACCAAAATGGGGAGGTGTTTTTAAATTTATGAAAGAGGAAGAAATCTTAGGAATCCTTCCATTACATATCAGAACCATCATAAAGCAGGCAGACATCAACTGGGACGACCTTCAGGAAATCCGCCTGCGCATTCAAAAGCCAGTCATTTTAAAATACAGATCAAAAGCCTGTTATCTATCTGAACAGGGAAAGATCACAACAAGAAAAGAACAATTACATATCGTAACCTCACAAGAGATCAGACAAGCCATGGAATATATCAGCAGCTATTCGATGTATGCTTATATCGAACAGTTAAAACAAGGATTTTTAACGATCCGAGGCGGACACCGAGTTGGAATCTGCGGAACCGTTGTCATGGACCATGACAAAGTCAAAACAATTCGACATATTTCCGGTTTAAATATCCGCGTTGCACATGAAGTGAAAGGATGCGCAGACACCTTATATTCGCTATGCACCAGAATGGGAAAACTCATTCCAACCCTGATCATTTCACCACCTGGCTGTGGAAAAACAACATTACTCCGGGATATGATAAGAAAAATCTCCGATGAAGGACAGACCGTCGGCGTTGTCGATGAGAGAAGCGAGATCGGAGCCTGTTATCAAGGTGTTGCCCAAAATGATCTCGGTATCCAGACCGATATCATGGATGCATGTGAAAAAGGACAGGGCATGAATATGCTGATCCGATCCATGGCACCTGATGTGATCGCTGTGGATGAGATCGGAAGCAAAGAAGATGTTGAAGCTTTATTTTTCTGTGCCTACCGCGGATGTAGCATTTTAGCAACCGCTCATGGAAAGAATAAAGAATCCTTATCTAAGAATCCCTATATGCGAGAGATCATCAACAAAAAAATGTTCCAACGCTACGTGATCTTAGAACAGCGAGACCAACCAGGATATATCACAAAGATCATGGATGAAAACGGGGTGGTACTAAATTGATCAAAGTATTAGGATCACTGATCGTCATTTTCGCAGGGATCGGATTTGGATTTCACAAAGCCGCAAAAGAACAAAGACGTTTGGAACAAGGAATTGCGATCAAACGAATGTTATACCTTCTGCAAGGAGAGATCCGCTATGGATTTACCCCGCTTCCAGAAGCGGTATTAAAAATATCAACAAAAACAGAAAAAGAATACCAGCCATTCCTAAAAAACGTGGCAAAACAGTTAGAGACACATAGCGAAGAATCCTTTGCTAAAGTATGGCAGCAGGCAACTGAAAAGAAATTAAAACAGGTGATCTACGAACCGAAGTTTTATGAAATCTTAAAAAATATGGGAGAAACGATCGGATACCTGGATCAGCAGATGCAGGAAAAAACAATCCTGTTAACGATCGAACAGCTCGATGACCAGATTTTTCTGATGAAAGATCAAGTAGTAAAAAACTGTAAAATGTATCGAAGTCTTGGAATATCACTAAGTGTCTTGATCGTGATCATTTTATTATAAAATACATCGCGATCATTTTATGACAAGGAGGGAGTTATGAGTGTCAATATCATTTTTCGCATCGCAGCCGTCGGAATTCTTGTAACGATCCTTGTGCAGGTGTTAAAACATTCCGGAAGAGACGAACAGGCTTTTTTGATCACACTTGCAGGACTGATCCTTGTTCTTGGCTGGGTGATCCCATATATCTATGATCTGTTTGAAAGCGTCCAGACACTTTTTACGATATCCTAGAGATTGGAGGCGGATACTAAGATGATAAAAGTTGCAGTCTTTGGGATCGTTGCAAGTCTGATTGCCATGAAGATCAAAACCATCCGTCCAGAGATTGCCATCTTGATCGCAGTGATCTCAAGCATTCTTCTGGCAATGTATGGATTAAAACAAATGGAAGAGATTTTAGCAGTTTTTGAGACGATCCGATCCTATTCCAAAATCCCAAAAAGTTATTTCCAGATTCTTTTAAAACTGATCGGTATCTCCTTCATCTGCGAGTTTGCATCCAACATATGCAAAGACGCAGGACAGGCATCGATTGCAAAACAGATCGAGTTTGCAGGGAAACTAGCAATCCTGATCGTTGGACTTCCAGTCTTTGAATCACTGCTAGAAACAATTCAGAAATTATTAGGAAATGGCACATGAGACAAAGAATGTTTCTATTAATTCTGCTATTCGTACTGATCCTTACAAAAACAAATGATATTTCCGCCAAAGAAACAAAACTCAATGAAGACATGTTTACCAATGTGGAAAACACCTTAAAAGAGAAAGAAATAGATGTATCTTATACACAATTAGTAAAACAGCTGATCCACGGAAATGTAAAAGGTGTTCTGCATACGATCAAAGCCAAAATGAAAGAGGTATTTTTAAACCGTATGTTGATCCAAAAAGACCTGATCAGAGAAATCCTTCTGATCGCATTTACCGCAGCCATCTTTAAAAATCTGTCCGATTCCTTTTTTCAGCAAAGCACAGCCAATAGTGCATTTTATATTACTTATGTGATCCTATGCGGTGTCATGGTACATTCCTTTTTTTATTTAAACAAAACAGTGACGCAGCTCGTTACCTTAATGGCAGATTATATGAAAGGAATGATCATGGCATATTCACTGGCTGTTGTCTCAACTTCCGGGATCACGACATCAACGACAGTTTATGAATTCTATCTTCTGCTGATCTATGCAATGACAACCCTTACAAATGTTGTATTACTTCCGATGATCAAGATCTTATTTGTCTTAAAGATCATCAACCATATATCAAAAGAAGAACATTTTTCAAGACTATGTAAAACGCTCGAAGGTGTGATCAAGTTTTTGCTCAAAGGATTCCTAAGTGTCCTGTTAGGAGTTCAGCTGATCCAGTCGATGATCCTTCCAGCCGTTGATTCCATGAAAAATACAGTTCTCCAAAAAGGAATGAGTGCCATTCCAGGAATCGGAAGTGGTTTAAATTCAGCCATGACCATGGTCATCGGTTCGGCAGTTGTGATCAAAAACAGCATCGGAGCCGTTGGAATCCTTGTACTGATCGTGATCATCGTCCCACCAGTCATAGAAATCACAGCAGTTGTTCTTACCTATCTGCTGGCAGGGATCATGATCCAGCCCATATCCGACAAAAGGATCACCGGAGCGATGGATGCAGTCATTCAAAGCGGAAAATTAATGCTTTCGATGATCTTTACGATGGCACTGTTATTTATCCTATCTGTGGCATTGATCGCATTCTCAACCAACGTTAATTATTATGCGGGGTAAGGGTTATGGATTATCTGAAAATGATCATATTTTTCCTGATCTTAACAACACTAATCGATCAGCTCTGCGATAAAAGCATCTATCGTCCATACCTGCGGTTAATGACAGGATTTATGCTCATCTCCTTGATGATGCAGCCAATCTCCTATTATTTATCCAACGAAGATATCGTGACACAAGCAATCTCAACCGCAGTCAAAGGGAAAAATGATAATACATTTTTTGATGATGCAAAAGAAGAAAAACAAAGCCAGATCAAAGAACAGATCACAACATTGTTTTCACAGTACGATATCAAAGTATTAAACATCACTTCACAGGTAAATGAAAAAGGAACCATCGAAAAGATCGATATCAAAACAGACAAGCTGCGTCACACAAAGAAACTAAAAACCGCAATTTCAAACTTCTATAATATGAAGGAATCTAATATAAATATAAGTGAGTAGAAGAAATATGATAGAGAGGGAAAAACTACAACATCTGATCGAAAATATAGGCATTCCAAAACTTTGCCTGATCTTACTTCTTGGCATCAGCCTGATCATCGTAAGTATCCCATCCGGGAAGACAAAGAAGAACACACAAAGCACTGAAACCACAGCAAAAGAAGATTCTACTGATCTCTATGTGAAAAAGCAGGAGAGGCGATTGGTCAATGCATTAAAACATGTAGAAGGAGTCGGAAAAGTAAAAGTGATGATCACCGTTAATTCATCCAAAGAAGCTGTCGTAAATAAAGACAGTCCCTACGAACAAAGCAGCAGTGAAAAAGAAAAAACAGTCAAAGAGGATGAACAGACCGTCTTAGTCGAAGAAGACGGAAAGAAAGTTCCATACGTGATCAAAGAAGTAGAACCAGTTGTTGAAGGAGTGGTCGTTGTCGCCCAGGGCGGTGGGAATGATATTATAAAGAATCAGATCGTTGAAGCAGTTTCTGTGTTATTTCATATTTCATCTTATAAAGTGAAAGTCTTAAAAATGGAGGATTCCTAACAATGAAAAAAGTATTTCAGAAAAATCAGATGATCATCATGACCTTAGCGGTTGTGATCGCTGTTGCAGGGTATGTAAATTATAGTCAGAAATACGATCCGGCTGGGACGAAGAATAGCAAGACGAAGACAGTTTCAAAGAATGTGGCAAAAGAAAGTGCGGCAGCAGTAACCGATGACGTGACTGATGTTGGGGAAGCGGTACTTACAAATGCACAGGTTAGTAATTATGTGGCGAAAGCGAAATTAGAGAGGGAGCAGACACATAGCAAGGCGAAGGATACTCTTGAGGAGATTATTAAGGATCAGACGGTGAAAGATAGTGTGAAGCAGGATGCGGTGGATAAACTTGCGATGCTGTCAGAGCAGATGGAGATGGAGACTGCAGCGGAGAATCTGCTGGGGGCTAAGGGATTTTTGAATAGTATTGTTACGATTACGAATGGGAAGGTGGATGTGTTGGTGAATAAGAAGGATCTGTCTAAGGTTGAGAGGAGTCAGATTGAGGATATTGTGGTTAGGAAGGTGGGGTGCCAGTTGGGGGATGTGGTGATTAGTTCGATTAAGACGGAGGAGTAGAAGTGTATATGGAATAGAGGGTTTGGGTTCTCTCTGGATGATGTTCTTGGGTAATTTTGGAATATTGTTCAGAGAGATTTTTATGTTTATATATGGATTTGTATATTAGGGTTGCATATTTGATTGATTGGATTCATAATAGGAAGTGTTAAGAAATATTGAGTGAATGAAGTATTTGATATTTTACCAAGTGATTTTTTAAAAAGTAGTAAAAATAAGTAGCATACATTATTTTTCAAAAATAGTAAGATTAAAAAGAAAATTGGTAACATCATTGAAAAAGTTTATAAAATTGTTTTCAAAAAATATTTAAAAATTATGGTTTTCTCGTTAAACAATAATATGTATAAATATCAATGATTTCTGTTGATCTGTGATAGTGTAAAAATGTAGGAATCAACAGGAATTAGAAATGACTAAAATAGGAGGTGTTGTTGGAATATATGCTAAAAAATGAGAAAAAGAAAGGGGAAATTCTTATAAAAGAAGCACCAGAAAATTTTAAATTACAAGATACTACAATATGGTCCTTTCTAGAAAGAGGAAATTGGGCTACACATTCTGGAAAATATAGGGGAAACTGGTCCCCATATATTCCTAGAAATATTATTTTGCGATATTCAAAGAAAAAAGATTGGATATTAGATCAATTCTTAGGTAGTGGTACAACGTTGATTGAGGCAAAGTTGTTGGGAAGAAATGCAATCGGTGTTGATATAAATTCTGAAGCAATCAAGTTATCTAACAAAAATCTAAATTTTACTTGTCAGGAAAGATCCAAAATATTCACAAAACAAGGAAACGCAAATAATTTATCATTTATAAAAGATGAAAGTATAAATCTTATATGTACACACCCACCATATGCAGATATTATACGATACAGCAAGGAAATATTGGGAGATATTTCTCATTTAAAATATGAGGATTTCTTGAAGGAATTGGAACAAGTTGCAAAAGAATCATATAGAGTATTGAAAAAGGGAGGAATATGTGCATTTATGATTGGAGATATACGAAAAAAAGGATATGTGTTACCATTGGGAATGAATTCCATGCAAAAATTTATTGATGTAGGATTTAAACTTAAGGAAATCGTTATAAAAGAGCAACATAATTGTCGATCAGATAATTATTGGAAAGGAAGAGAAAGAAAATTTTTGATGTTAGCACATGAATATATTTTTATATTTGAGAAATAAATAAGCTTGAATTATTAACTACTGAAAGTCACATAGTTACTTTATTTTTATTAATCATTTCTTTTATCTATTAACTTAATAAAAAGAGCATCTATTTGCAATAAAATTAGGGTGTTTAACGTCTTAACGAATACGCATAAAGAGATTTCTTTATGAATATTGTAAATATCTTATTACATAATAGCAATAGAAAAATCAAAATAAATTTTAATGGTGGTGATTTTTCTTCTGAGTTTGACATACTCTTGCTCCATGATTTTGCTTCAAAACGCGAATTGGAACAACTTTTAGAGCATGACTTTTCCATTTTTACTGTAAACGAAGTCTAATAGAAGTATTTACCAGTGAATTAAAGTATTGATTTGACATGGATTCCATGAGCAAGCATAATATGACCGTCAATGTGAATAAACTGCAGGTTAGTATGCCGGTGTATAATTTATTTAATTGATTTCGACGACTTGTACTTCCAAGAAGTTTTCAAAAACTACAGATCGATACAATATGTTTAAAGCTATTAAAAGTAGTAAAATTTGTTCATTTCGCTAGATATCAGATATTTAAACTACCCAGTTATTGTTCATATAAAAATGAATTCTATGAAACTTCAGAACATATTTGCAGATTAAAGTATTTTTATTTGAATAAGAAAAAGGAACAAATGTTTGTATAAAAGTTTGTGAACACTGAAAAAATATTGATATAGCTGAAATTGCATGATAGAATAACGACAGAGCAATATTTTAGAAAAAAAGTTAGAGGTTAAATATGGCAGTTAGTTATAAAAAATTGTTTATCGATAGAGATATGAAAAAGGAAGGTTTATGTGTGGCTGCAGGCATTAGTTATGCTTCAGTACTGAAACTTGGAAAAAATGAAAATGTTACTACAGATATATTGGAAAAAATTTGTACTGTTTTAAAAGGTGACATTAGTGATATCGAGGGAGAAAAGGTGCAATGGAACAAGCATTAAAGAAAGAAAAACATATACAGGCAAAGCCTATTATGAAATGGGCTGGTGGAAAAACTCAGATGTTAAGTGATATTATGCCAAAAATTCCTAAAAAATATGGAAAATATATAGAACCGTTTATTGGCGGTGGTGCATTGTTTTTTGCGTTAAATCCTGATAAAGCAATAATTGCAGATAGAAATCCAGAATTAATCAATATGTATCAACAAGTTGCAGATAATGTAGAAACTGTTATTTCATACTTAAAAAAATATAAAAATACTAAAGAAGATTTTTATGAAGTGCGTTCTTTAGATTGGCTTAAGTTAAAAAAGGAAGAAGCGGCAGCGCGAATGATTTATTTAAATAAAACATGTTTTAATGGATTATATCGTGTTAATAAGAAAGGACAGTTTAATGTTCCATTTGGTAAATATAAAGCTCCTAATTTTTGTGATGAAGAAGTTTTATATGCCGCTTCAGATGTGTTAAAAAAAGCAACTATAGAATGTGGAGATTATCTATCAGTGTTGAAAAAATATGCAGAACCTGGAGATTTTATTTTTTTAGATCCGCCGTACTTGCCAATTTCAGAATATTCAGATTTTAAAAGATATACAAAAGAGCAATTTTATGAAGAAGATCATATAGAATTGGCAAAGGAAGTTAAAAGATTACAGGAACTAGGTTGTTATGTAATATTGACAAATTCCAATCATCCACTGGTCCATGAGTTATATGCAGATTATAAGATAGAGGTTATTCAGACGAAAAGGTATATTTCTTGCAATGGAAGCAAACGAAAAGGCGAAGATATTATAGTAAATATTTTGCCGAAACAAAAAACTATGTTAAAAATAGTTCCCAAACCTTTGTCTGAACAGGTAATGAAATATCCAGCAACCAGATATATGGGTTCTAAAAGTAAATTATTGCCTCAAATTTGGGCTGTTGCTTCACAGTTTAATTTTGATACCGTGGTGGATCTGTTTTCTGGTTCTGGAATTGTTGGCTATATGTTTAAAGCCCAAGGAAAAACAGTAATTAGCAATGATTATATGGTAATGTCAGCAACATTTACCAAAGCAATGGTGGAAAATAATAATGTTATATTGCCATTGGATGAAGCGAAAAAATTATTGATTGAAAAAAAAGAGTCAGATCATTTTGTAGAAGAGACTTTTCAAGGATTATATTATAAAGATGAAGAGAATAGGCTAATAGACATTTTACGAACTAATATTGCTAGTATTAAAGGCAAATATAAGAAAGCAATTGCAATGGCAGCATTGATTAGAGCTTGTACAAAAAAGAGACCACGAGGAATTTTTACATATACTGGAGATCGGTATAATGACGGAAGAAGAGATTTGAAAAAATCTTTGGAACAGCAATTTCTGGAAGCAGTAGAAAGTATCAATAATGCAATTTTTGATAATGGTTGTGAAAATAAATCTAAGAATGGAGATGCAATGAAAGTAAAAATTAAGCATCCAGATCTAGTGTATATTGATCCACCATATTATTCTCCGCTATCAGATAATGAATATGTACGTAGATATCATTTTGTTGAAGGTTTGGCACGAGATTGGAAAGGCGTAGAAATACAGGAAAATACTGTAACAAAAAAATTTAAATCATATCCTACACCGTTTTCAACTAGGAAAGGTGCAAAGGATGCATTTGATAAGCTGTTTAAAAAGTTTTCAGATAGTATCTTGATTGTATCATATTCTTCAAATAGTCAACCAACACAAGATGAAATGGTTATGCTTATGTCTAAATATAAAGAACATGTAGAAGTGGTTCCAATAGACTATACATATTCTTTTGGAAATCAAAAACATGCTAGGACAAATCGAAATAAGGTACAGGAATATTTATTTGTGGGGTTTAACGGAGAAGATGTATGGAAGAAAAAATAGATATTTGGTTATTGGGAAATACTGGATTACGAAATCCAAATAGAATACAGGAAGGTTTTAAGGCGTTTGTAAATTCACCATATGTTGGAAAATTACGTGGTAAAGAGAATGAAATTGGTTTTATGAGATTTCTTAATGAGCAGGGAATTATTCAAAATGAAGTCGGTAAAGATGTATCTGGTAGTCATGCTCGGAAATGGCGGTTGATGTTTTCAAAAAATGGCTTTATCTATCCAAAAGTAAAGAAAAGGGATGGAGATCAAGAAGAATTGGGAACGTTAGATGATATAACACCATTTGGACGAACTTTTTTAAAGGCAGATACGTATCCGGCAGTGCAGGAATGTTATTTAAGAGCCTTAAGTATTGAACAATCTGTCATGCCAGATAAAAATTCTTATTTTTCTCCATTTAGGTGGATACTGGCGATTATGTTAGAACTTGAGAAGCGAACAGGAACTTCAGAGATTACTAGAATAGAATTTGCACTATGGGGACATACAACAAATCCTAGTTACTCAGTTCAAGAGGTTGTGGATAACATTTTGGATTTGCGTACGCGTAGAAAACAAGCAATGGCAAAGCATAATTTTGATAGAAAAGAAGTTGCAGAACGTGGGAAACACTATGATAAAAAGGTAGATAATTTTCTTGATTATAGTGATATGAATATGCGATATTTGCGCATTTCGGGAGTGTTACAGAGAAAAGGAAGAGGAATGATCATTGCTCCTACAAAGCATATTTTGGCTGAGAAACTGGCAAAGTCGACATCTAATAATGAACCAATAATGATTCAATATAAAAGATTATGTGAAGGTGCAGAACTACCAACAGATAATGTGGATATAGCCAAAGCTTTATTGAATGATTTAATGATATATATGAAAAATAGACAGATTTTATTTGATATTACTGATCTTCCATTAAATACTGCAGCAGAAATTAATATTGCTAGACATCGGTTAGAGAATGTGTTGTCTCAAACAGATGAAATTCAATATGCAAAAGAGCAATGCAATCAATGGCAAGAAATAGCAGATTATATGGAATTACTAATTAAAGGTGGAGGAAGGCATGTATATGATGAAGATAATGTAATTGAAGTGCCAAAAGATGAAACTCCGGTATATTTAGAGTGGATTTTATGGAGGGCCGCTTTGGCTATTGATCACATGGCTAATAAACCTTATGAGGTAAGGGGATTTAAACTTGATTCAGATTTCCTTCCAGTATCTGTTGCTGGTGGCGGAAAGGGTGATTTATATTGTGAATTTAATGATTTTATAATTTTGACAGAAGTTACGATGTCGACATCATCACGTCAAGAGGCAATGGAAGGTGAACCTGTAAGAAGACATGTGTCAGATGCTATTTTAAAATATGATAAACCTGTATATGGGATGTTTATCGCAGTGAAAATAGATACCAATACGGCAGAAACTTTTAGACATGGAATTTGGTATGTACGAGGAGATTTAAAGCAGAGATTGGATATTGTTCCACTAACATTAGCTCAGTACAGGAAATATTTTATGGCAATGTTTAGAACAGGTCAGGCAAATCCAGAAAAACTAAGAGAATTGATTTTATTATGTGAAACTAGAAGGGATATTTTAAATGCACCGAGATGGAAGACGTATATAGATATTGCAATCAATGAAAAGATCAACAATATGGAACAACATAAAAGATTAACGAAGGAAAAGAAAAATTCGATTATTTCACCAGGAACATGGGTATTTAGCCCAATAGCTGGAAAAGGACAAGTGATAGCAATAGAGGTAAGTTTGCCAAATTACCAAACAAAAGTAGCTAAGTTTCCATATTTAAATGGAATTCCAGAAGAATTGAATATTGATTCCGATGGAAGAAAAATATATCATAATCGTTTTGGTGAAGGGATAATACTTGCGTGTATAATTGCGTTTAAAAATGCAATTATTCCGTTATCGTGGAATGAAACAATCAAGATAATAATTTGATACACGGAAAGGATGTAAGAAAATGGATTTAACTTCAGTACCTAAAAGTATAGATGACGCATTGCGAGTACAAAGGAAATATGTAATTCCTAGATTTCAACGAGAATATGCATGGGAAAATGAAGAATTACAAACAATATATGAAGATCTTATAGATAATATATATATTAGAGATGGTATATTTTTTACAAATGATTATTTTATAGGCTCATTAGTATTGGTTGGTGATGATGATGATACTAGTAAAATAGAACGTTTGGTAGTAGATGGACAACAAAGGTTAATGACTTTTACTATTGCATTTGCTGTTTTAGCCCAAAAATTTAAAGAATTAGGGCAAGAAAAATTAAGTGAGAAAACACATTTAAATGTAATGGGAGAAGATAATGACGGAAACCCATACGCAAAGTTGGTTAATGAAAATCCTAAACCTTTTTTTCAAAAAAGAATTCAACAAAAAGATATAGATTTTGATGCTATACCTGAAACAAATGAAGAAAAAAGGATATTGAATGCATATAACTTCTTTGATCGCCAATTAAAAGAAACAAGTTTAATTAAAAATATTAGAGACAATAATTCTGGAGTAGGTGATATAAATTATTTAGATGCTTTGAAGGCTTTTAGAGATCAGATTTTAAAATGTAAAGTTATTCATGTTACAGTAAAAAGTTTAGATGATGCATATACTATTTTTGAGGTGTTGAATTCAAAAGGAAAGGATTTGTCACCGGTAGATATGATTAAAAATTCGTTGTTTAGTATTTTAACAGAGGATGAGCCATTAGATTTTGCAGTAGAAAAGTGGAAAGAAATAAAGAAAAACTTAAAAAATTGTACAGATTTGGATATAAATATATTCTATAGACATTTTTGGCTCTCGAAATATAGTTTGTCAACGACAAGAAAACTAGTGCATAACTTTAATAAAACTATACCACGTACAATTGAAGGATATACGGAGTTTATTAATTCATTAGAAAAAGAAGCAAAGCAATATGCTTTAATAGCAGCACCTAGAAAAGAAGATTGGACACAACCAGAGGATTTATTTGTATATACATGTTTAGAAAGCTTTTATATTTTTAATATATCACAAATTAGAATTTTTTTACTTGCATTGTTCGAGGTAAAAAATTCTAATTTAATATCATTTAAAAATTTTAAGAAGATCTTAGTATATTTGGAACATTATCATTTTGTATTTACTGCAGTTTGTTCTAGTAGACCATCTGGACTTGAACGTAGATATTCATCATATGCAAGACAATTAAGAGGTTGTACAAGTAAAAAGGAGAGTGCTGATTGTATTAATAATTTGATTGCCGATTTGAAAGAAGGAATACCTGATTACAGTATATTTGAAAAACAATTTGAAAAAATCATATATACATCAACAAAAGAAAAAGATAAAAAGTTAGTAAAATATATTTTAAAAAAATTGGATACCTATTATTCATCTGATGAATTAGTACCGAATTCTTTTACAATAGAACATATTTTACCAGAGTCTGTTGCAACAGAGTATGTGGGTATGATAGGAAATCTATTACCATTGGGAGCACAATTAAATAATGATTTATCTGACAATAATTTTAAATCAAAAATGTTACGATATCCAGAATCCCAGTATACAACAGTAAAAAAATTTGTCGAAGAAAATGGGGATAAGGAGGAATGGGGAGAAAAAGAAATTGTGGAGCGGACAAAATGTATTGCGAATATTATGTATCATAGTATTATTGAAGGATAGTGATAACAAAATTATCAATAAAATACATATTTATTTCCGATCGTAGACAAAGTTCTGATATTTGCTGGGACTTTTATGAGCACTGTTTTTTATGATGACGAAAATTGCAGATAAGAAACGAGAACAGATGATAATGATCTCAATGGATTTTATAATTACGCAGGAGCATATGCTAAGATTGATTGATAAAGCAATCAACTAGAACTTTATTTACGATCTTGTAGAAGATAAATATTGTCAAAACAATGGTAGCCCAAGTATAGATCCTGTTATGCTCATTAAAATTCCATTTATTCAATATCTTTATGGAACCAAAAGTATGTGACAGACGATCTGAGAAATTGAAGTAAATGTTGCCTACTGCTGGTTTCTTAGTCTAGATATGCTGGATCCTGTTCCACTTTTTTTACATTTTTCAATATTTGGAAAGAAGTATTCCCACCGATTTAAAGACACAGATTTTTTCAAAGATTCTGGAAGAATGTATGAAGTATAAATTAACCAATACGGAAGAGATCTTTGTTGATACAACTCATGTAAAAGCCTGTGCTAACAGTAAAAAAAGTTGCTCATGAGTAGGCGTACTGGTATGAAAAAGAACTGCAGAAAGAGACCAATGAAGACCGACAAACATATGGTTTTGCAAAGGAGAACATAAACATGTTTTTGCATATGCAGTAGAAACGGCATGCGGTGAACACGGTCGGCTCCTTGGATATAGTGTTGATACTGGAAATGAACATGACAGCTGAACATTTCAAACAATTTATGAAAAGATTAAAAGTTTTAAACCAGACATGATTGTGGCAGATACAAGACACCTGCGATTGTCAGACAACTTTTGAAAGATTGGATTGAATCATTGTTTCCATATAAATGACCTGTGACAAAATCGAAAATTACTAACAAATTTTTGGATACAATTTAACTTTAAAGAAAAATGGTGCTGGGATGATCCTAGCACCTAGTTTGTGTACAGTCTGAAATGTATGTTTATTTAATTTGCTAATTTGTATATAAAAACAATTTAATAATAAAAGCCATTGCAATTTACCATTTTATTGGAATAAATAGTATCTGATCAGCAATGGCTTTTTGATTATCGGTAAACGGTAAATCAGTGTTACCGATAGATTTTTAATCACTGGATTTTTATCCAGTAATCTTATTTTTTACATTCTGTTGGCAGGTGTTCTGACCATGGTAATAGTTCTTCTAAAAAATCTAGATTTCTATCTTCCATGTGTTTTGGAATCTCTATCAGCAGATATTTTAAATATTCATATGGTTTTAACTGGTTCGCTTTGGCTGTCTCTGTAATACTGTAGATCATTGCACTTGCTTTGGCCCCATTTACTGTATCTATCACATGCCAGTTATTCCGCCCAACGCAAAAGCTCCGAATAGCAATCTCTGCATTATTATTATCGAGAGGTACTAATGGATCATACAAAAACGCTCTGAGATATCTTTCCTGATTCAGGCTGTACTGCATTGCGTTATATAAAGCACTCCCAGTTCCTACAGATCCTATGTTTGATCTTACCCACGAAAAGAAAGCATCGACCAATGGTGATACCTGTTCTTTCCTCCGTTTTTTTCGCTGCTCTGGTTCATACCCGTCCAGGCTGTTATCGGTATGATAGATCGCTCCGATCTGGGCAACTGCAGCTTCTGCAAGACTTCCTTTTGATGCTTTTTTCCCTAATGCTTTACAGATCTGGACATATTTCCGCCTTGCATGCGTCCAGCAGCCTGCAACTGTGATGTTTGCATTTTCCCTTGCAATCTTATGATATGCTTCAAAACCATCACAGACGATCGTTCCTTCATATCCTTTCAAAAACTCCGCCGGATGGCTTGAATTTCTGGTTTTCTGATATTCATACAAGATCACTGGCTGTTGTCCATCTTTTGTACCAGTACGATAAACCCACATATAACTGTTGCACATCGTATCCCGGCCGTCTCTCTTGACTTTGACTGGTGTTTCATCCGCATGGATCACCGGGCCCTGATAGATCTGCTGATGCATCCGGTCATATAATAAAGATAAATAGCGTTCACTGCTTTTGATCACCCAACTGGACATTGTCTGTCTTGAAATATAAATGTCATTCCTTTTAAATTCCTGTTCCAGACGATACAAGGGCATCGCATTCACATATTTAAAGTTCAAGACTGCCGCCAGTAGGGATGGCGTTACGATACTATTTTTTAAGATTTCGGAAGGACGTTCTGCACTTATGATCTTATCTTCATTTTTTGCACTGTAATAAGCGACATGATGCTCGATCACTTCGAAAGTTGCTGGATGAAAATCCAGTTTTTTATAAATCCTGTCTGGAAGTCTCCGATATCCATTTGGGAACAGCTCAGAAAGCTGTTTTTCAGAAAGTTCATGATATTCTTCCCTGACTGGAAGTCCTGACAGATCTTCATCACGTTTTCCTTTCGGCCTTTTTTTACGTTGATATGCAGGAATGACTTCTTCAATCAATGGTTCCTCTGTACAGTCTGTGTCTATCGTAACTTCAGCTTCGTTAAAACACAGAGTCAGCTGCTCATAATCAAATTTCTCTGTTTTCTGAGCAAAACGGTCTGCTCGTGACATGGTCAGCTGTTCATAAATCAGTTCAAACTTTCGGTTCAGTTCTTCTAACTGTGTTGTCTGTTTTTGCAGCTGCTCCTGTTGGGAAAGAAACAGTTCGATGATCTGTTTCTTTGTAAATCTGTTTAATTGTCCCTCGT